>NZ_JAWLNY010000015.1:0-20278 GCF_036903315.1 Anaplasma bovis
GAGGTAGAACTGTGGGTTCTGGTATTATCACTGAGATTTTAGGATAAAAAAGGGTGCTTCTGTTTAGAGTAGGATAGGAGTGTAGCTCAATGGTAGAGCATCAGTCTCCAAAACTGAGGATATGGGTTCGATTCCTATCACTCCTGCCATAGGAGTTGTGGTATTGCTATGAAGGGTAACGGGTTGCTGTGTTTTTTTGAAGAGATGAGGCAGGAGGTGTCGCAGGTTGCGTGGGCGACCAAAGGCGAGGTCCTGATTTTTCTTCTTATTGTTGTTACCTCAGTAATTGCTTCTTCTGTCTTGTTTAGTTTTGTGGATTTTGTATTCTTGAGGCTTGTTAAAATTGTGCTTGGGGTTATTTATGAATCATGAGGATGTCCAGCACGAGTGGTGTATAATTCAGGTTTCTTCAGGTAATGAGGAAAAGGTTTCCAGCATGATAATGGAGCGTGCAGATAGATTAGGCATTTCTTCCGATTTCAAGGAGATTTTTATTCCTTATGAAGAGGTCACCAAGATTAAGTATAACAAGAAGGTGCGCGTAAAGAAGAAGTTGTCGCCGGGATATGTCTTTTTGCATATGAGGCTGCATGATGCTTCTGTGAATTTTGTACGTGGTATACCTAAGGTCTCTAATTTTTTGCTCGATGATACTGGTGTCCCTAAGGTCATACCTCTTGCGGAAATGGAGGCGATGCGAAACAAAATGTGGCAAGGGCTGGAAAGCGAAGCAGAAAGCGAAGTTGCTAAATTTGAAGTTGGGGATGACGTTGTCATCAATGACGGATTGTTCCAGGATTTTAATGGTAAGATCGAGTACGTGAACGATGATAAGAAGGTTGTTGGAGTGAGCGTCATGATCTTTGGAAGACTCACCAAGATTGAGTTTAAGTTGAGTAGTGTACAGAAGGTAGAGGGGTAGTTATGAGTAGCGGGTCTGTTTTGCTCTCAAAGATCAACTTAGTTATGGAGGCTGGCAAGGCTTCTCCGGGGCCTAAGGTTGCTTCTGTGCTTGGTCCCAGAGGGATCCCCATGCCTAAGTTCTGTAAGGAGTTCAATGATGCGACTTGCGCAGAGGGGGTTCCCTACGAGGTTGGAGATCTAGTTACAGCAAGAATCTCTATATATGCGGATAAGAGTTATAGTTTTGCGATATCTGACTCTCCTGTGTCCTATCTATTGAAAAAAGCTGCAGGTATAGCAAAGGGGTCTTCTAATCCTGGGAAGGAGAGTGTTTGTAGTATAAAAATGGAAGAGGTCGTCAAGATTGCGAAGCGTAAAATTGGGGACACTAGCGCTACAGACGTAGATTCTGTTGTTAAGATGGTCATTGGCACAGCCAAGACCATGGGTATCTCTATAGAGGATTGAGGGGAGGTTTTGTAATGTTGGGTGCTCGTGTTTCGTACACTCTTGAAGATGGCATAGAGAAGCTTATAGCTGAGGCTACCGCTAAGTTTCGTGAGTCTGTTGATGTTGCTATAAAGCTGAGCATTGGGGACAATAAGTCTGGCGAGTCGATCAGGGGTGTAGCGGTGCTGCCCAAGGGGCTAGGTAAAGAGGTAAAAGTTGCGGTTTTCGCTAAGGGAGAATATGCGAAACAGGCGGTTGCTGTAGGAGCTGATATAGTTGGTGAAGAAGATTTAATTGATGACATAAAGAAGGGGCGCAAGCTTGACGTAGATTGGTGTGTGTCTACTCCCGATTTCATGTCTCAAGTTTCGGCGATAGCGAAGATATTGGGGCCTAGAGGTCTCATGCCTAATCCGAAGTTTGGTACTGTAACTACGGATGTGAGCAAAGTTGTGAGTACTATAAAATCTGGGCAGGTGAAGTTTAAGTCCGATAAGTACGGTATAGTACATGTAAAGATAGGCGATGTAGGATTTTCTCCCAGCGATTTGAAGGAAAATTTTCAGGCGGTAGTTTCGGCTGTTCAGGCTTTGAAATCTTCTACCGTTAAGGGGACGTTTTTCCGTGCCGTGTTTTTAAACACTACTATGGGTAAGTCGTTTAAAATTGCTGGATTTAATTAGTTGTGTATGGCTGTAGTTTTGAGATAGAGGTTTGCGGTGAAGCGCGTTGAGAAAGAGAGGCATTTGGCTAATGTTTCTGGGTTATTTAGGGAGTTTGGTAGCTTAGTTGTTGCGAATTTTGAGTCCGTAAATGCTGCTGATTTCTCTACTTTGAGAAGAACACTAAAGTTAGCTGGATGTGGGCTTTCTGTTGTGAAGAATAGTATAGCGCACATTGCGCTAGAAGGTTCTGGAAAGGAGGAATTGAAGGATAAATTTAGTGGTGCGGTGTTTGTTGCGTACTCTAATGACATTATAACTTTAGCAAAGGTGCTTTCTGAATTTATAAAGAAGATTGCGGCTGGAAAGGTAAACTTGGTATGTGCATATGACAGTGGGCAGGTCTTGCCTGCGGATCGTGTGACATTTTTGGCCAACCTACCTTCTTTGGAAGAGTTGCGTATGCGTATAATGTGCCTAATAGCCTATGGTGTTCCCATGAGACTTGCGGGGTGCATTAAGGCTATGGGAGATAATAAGTCTCAGGCGTGACGAGTTACGTTATTTTTAAAAGATGAAGGAGCGGTCGTAGATAATATAGTTCTGCCTAGTTGTGATGGTTTGGAAAAGGTCGCTATATGGGAGAGAAGGGAATTTAGTGGGGTGTGTTATGAGTGGTGTTGATTTAGACGCTTTAGTTGAGAAAATTTGTGCTTTAGATTTGTGTAGCGCTGCTATGCTTGTTGATAAGATGGAAGAAAAATTAGGATTTCCTAAGGGGGGTCTATTTTCTGCCATGGCTTCTTCGGGAGGGAAATCTCAAGCCAGCGATGCTGATGCTGCAGCTGAAAAGACAGAGTTTGCCGTCATGTTTGACGGGTACGCTGCTGACAAGAAGATTGCTGTGATCAAGGCAGTTAGGGAGTGCACAAGTTTGGGGCTTAAGGAAGCTAAGGACTTTGTTGAGCAAGAAGGTCAGAGAGAGTTAGTGGAAGGCAAGAAGTACAAGAAGGCGGAAGCTGAAGAAGTTAAGAAGAAGCTTGAAGATGCTGGTGCTACTGTGACTATAAAGTAATAAGAGCGGTTTGGATTTTTGGGTTGTTAGTTTTTGAGGGAGTTAATGTCTTCTGCGGGTGGTTCTAGTCCCGGGTATGTGCTGAATGATTTTGATGCTGTTCCTAGGCTTTCTTACGCGAAGTCAATAGATATTCGCGATTCTCTTAGTGATTTGATAAGAATACAGAGAGATTCTTACGATGCGTTCATAGGCGTTGATAAAAACAGCAGCGGGGGCATGCAGGGAATATTTCAGTCAATGTTCCCAATATGCGATCCTCTGGGCAGGGCCGTACTTGAGTTCGTGAGCTACAACATAGGTGAGCCACAGTACAATGAGTACGAATGTATAAAGCGTGGAATAACGTTTTCTGTTCCCATAAGAATAGTTCTGCGTTTTGTTGTATGGAAGATACAAGAAGTTTCTTTCAAAGAGGTTAAATACATAGTAGATGAAAGCACGCTCGAAAGAAGTGTGAAGTACATGAAGGAGCAAGAGGTGTCTATTGGTGAGCTGCCAATGATGACATCTTATGGGACTTTTATCATAAATGGGATAGAGAGGGTTATAGTCTCTCAGATGCATAGATCTCCTGGTGTATTTTTTGATAGTGACAGGGGAAAAACTTACAGCTCCGGGAAGTTTATATATTCTGCCCGCATAATACCTTACAGAGGGTCATGGCTGGACTTTGAGTTCGATGTAAAAGACATAATTTATTTTAGAATAGATAAAAAGAGAAAACTGCCCGTTTCCTACCTGTTGAAAGCTCTGGGGATGACAAATAACGATATCCTCGATGTTTTTTACGATAAGGTCACATATGAAAGGTGTGAGAAGGGGTGGAAAGTACCGTTTATCGTAGATAGATTCAAGGGCATAAGGCTGCCATATGATTTAACTGACGTAGAAGGCAATGTTCTGGTCAAGGCCAATGTCAGAGTCACGCTTAGGTTGGCGAAGAAATTGTACAGTGAGGGATTGAGGGAATATTTAGTTCCTTTTTCAGCCATAGCTGGGATGTTTGTGGCGCAAGATCTTGTAGATCCTGCAAATGGCACGGTCATCATATCTGCTGGGGAGGTTGTTTCTTCTGAGCACATTGTAAAGCTGGAATTGTTTGATGTAAGTAAGATAGATTTTCTGAATATAGACTTTTTGACTGTTGGTCCTTACGTATTGAACACTCTGTTTCTAGATAGGAATATAACGCAGGAAGATGCGTTGCTAGAGATCTATAGGGTGCTGCGCTCTGGAGAATCGCCTAATTTGGACGCTGTGAAATCTTTCTTCAAGGGTCTGTTTTTTGATCCAGAAAGATACGATCTTTCTGTTGTTGGTAGGATAAAGTTAAACAGCCATCTGAAGTTAGATATAGATGAAAGTCTCACGGTACTTACCAAGGAGGATATAATCCACGTAATAAAGAAACTGGTTCTTTTGCGTGACGGTGAAGGTGTTGTGGATGACATTGATCACCTTGGCAATAGAAGAGTGAGGTCAGTAGGGGAGTTTATAGAGAATCAGTTCAGGATTGGGATACTCAGGCTGGAGCGTATGATAATGGACTACATGTCCTCGGTAAATTTCGATAACGCCATGCCTTGTGACTTCGTAAATCCGAAGGTTCTTGCTACTGTTCTGAAGGACTTTTTCAGTTCTTCGCAATTGTCGCAGTTTATGGATCAGACCAATCCGTTATCAGAAGTTACTCATAAACGTAGGTTATCCGCATTAGGTCCTGGTGGGCTGACAAGGGAAAGGGCTGGTTTTGAGGTTAGAGACGTGCATCCTACACACTATGGTAGGATATGTCCAATTGAAACTCCTGAAGGCCAAAATATAGGCCTTATAAGCAGTCTTGCCATATATGCAAAGATAAATAAGTACGGATTCATTGAGAGTCCGTATAGGAAAGTTATCGATGGAGTAGTGACTGATGAGGTGGAGTATCTTCTTGCTATGCAGGAGAGCGACTATAATATCGCCGACGCGGGTGCTGCGCTTGATGAGAATAATAGGTTTGTGGATGACATGCTCTACTGCAGACGTGGCGGTAACTTCGTCATGGTTAAGAGTTCTGATGTTAACTACATAGATGTATCTCCTAAGCAGATAGTGTCAGTCGCTGCATCGTTAATACCTTTCTTGGAGAATAATGATGCTAACCGTGCACTTATGGGCTCAAACATGCAGAGGCAAGCTGTGCCTTTGCTAAAAGCTGAGGCTCCGTTAGTGGGAACGGGTATGGAATCCGTTGTTGCTGCTGGGTCTGGTGCTGTCGTGTTAGCTAAGCGCGATGGTATAGTGCATAGGGTGGATGGATCCTACGTCGTGGTAAGGGCGTTTGACAAAGATAAAGATGAATACTTGGGTGTGGATATATATAGGCTCAGGAAGTTCCAGCGTTCGAATCACAACACGTGTATTAATCAGAAGCCAATTGTTAAGATAGGTGACTATGTTAAGGCCAATGATGTAATAGCTGACGGTTCTGCCATAGACAAGGGTGAATTGGCTCTGGGTAAGAATGTCCTTGTGGCATTCATGTCTTGGCAGGGTTATAACTTTGAAGATTCAATTGTCATATCAAGTGATGTTGTAAAGCGTGATGTATTCACTTCGATTCATATAGAGGAATTTGAATGTGTGGTGAGAGATACTCCTCTTGGTCCTGAGAAAATCATGAGATCAATACCTGATGTTAGTGAGGAGAGTCTCAGTCACTTGGATGATGTGGGTATTGTCAACATAGGGGCTGAAGTTTCTGCTAGCAGTGTGCTTGTGGGTAAGGTAACTCCGAGGCCTCCTGTATCACTTCCGCCTGAAACCAAGCTTTTGGTCACTATTTTTGGAGAAAAGGTATTTGATTGCGTTGACTCTTCTCTGTATTTGCCGCCAGACGTTGAGGGCACTGTAATAGATGTGCATGTGTTCGTTAGAAGGGGCGTGGAAGAGAACGACAGATCTCTTTTGATAAAGCAAAGTGAGATAAGCAACTTTGTCAAGGAAAGGGATTATGAGATTGATGTCGTAAGCGAGTATTTTTATGACGAGCTGAAGAAGTTGTTGTGCAGCTCTAGTGCTAGTTCGGGTACTGATATTGAAGGAAAGTCTGGGGAAGAATTGTGGAATATTGGGTTGGGAGATCCAGGAATTTCTGAGAAAGTCGGTGAGATGAAGAAGCGGTTCGATGAGATCGTTTCTGAGGCTCATGCGAAGTTTGAACAGAGAATAGATAAGCTCAACTATGGCTATGATCTTCCTCAAGGCGTGCTTACTGTGGTGAAGGTGTTTGTTGCGGTTAAGCACAATCTTCAGCCCGGTGATAAAATGGCGGGAAGGCACGGTAACAAGGGTGTTATATCCAGGATAGTTCCCGTTGAAGATATGCCATATCTAGAGGATGGTACTCCGGTCGATATTATTCTGAATTCGCTGGGTGTACCTTCGCGTATGAATATAGGGCAGATTTTGGAAACTCACTTGGGTTGGGCGTCTGTCAATTTAGGTAAAAAGATTGCTGCAATGCTTGATGAGGGCGGTGATGGGGTTGTAGAGCGTGTCAGGGAGTTTTTGTGCGAGATTTATAAGGATCAAAGACTGTCAGAAGACGTAGCTTCCATGTCTGACGAAAACTTATTGAGATTTGCGGAAAGATTGCGCAACGGTGTGCCTATGGCTGCGCCCGTGTTTGAGGGTCCTAGAGATGCGCAAATTTCTAGGTTACTGGAATTAGCTGGCGTTGACCCATCTGGGCAAGTGGATCTCTATGATGGCCGTTTAGGTCAGAAGTTTGATCGGAAGGTGACAGTTGGATACATATACATGTTGAAGCTGCACCATTTAGTGGATGATAAGATACATGCTAGGTCTGTTGGTCCGTATGGGCTGGTTACGCAGCAACCTCTTGGAGGAAAATCCCACTTTGGTGGACAAAGGTTCGGAGAGATGGAGTGCTGGGCATTGCAGGCCTATGGTGCAGCCTATACTCTGCAAGAAATGCTTACTGTGAAGTCTGATGATATCGTGGGTAGGGTGAGGATATATGAATCTATAATCAAGGGTGATAGCAATTTTGAGTGTGGGATACCTGAGTCATTTAATGTTATGGTTAAGGAGTTGCGTTCTCTATGCTTAAACGTTGTGCTGAAGCAAGACAAAGAATTTACTAATAGCGAAGTTTAGTAGGGATTTACAGTTATGAAGATGTTGGATTTGTATGGCTATACAAGTATAGCGCAATCGTTTGATAAGATTTGCATATCTATAGCTAGTGCTGAAAGCATAAGAGCCATGTCTTATGGCGAGATAAAGGACATTTCTACTACTAACTATCGTACCTTCAAAGTTGAGAAGGGTGGATTATTTTGCCCAAAGATCTTCGGACCTGTAAATGATGATGAGTGTTTGTGCGGTAAGTACAGGAAAAAGCGGTACAGAGGCATAGTATGTGAGAAGTGTGGCGTAGAGGTTACGTCTTCAAAAGTTAGAAGAGAGAGGATGGGGCACATAGAGCTTATCTCTCCGGTCGCACACGTTTGGTTTTTAAAGTCCCTTCCTTCGCGCATAGGCGCGCTGCTTGATATGCCATTAAAGTCCATAGAGAGCATCTTGTATAGTGGAGACTTCGTTGTAATTGATCCCATAGCTACTCCGTTTTCTCGTGGTGAGGTTATAAGTGAAAGCGTGTACAATCAGGCTAGGGACGCTTACGGTGAAGATGGGTTTTTCGCACTTACAGGTGCTGAGGCTATCAGGGAGATGCTTGCTCGGCTGGATCTTGAGGCTATTAGAGCGGGGCTTAGGAGTGAATTAGAGAGTACTTCATCTGAGATGAAGAGAAAGAAGGTAGTTAAGAGACTGCGTATTATTGAGAACTTTATTAGGTCCGGAAACAGGCCAGAATGGATGATTCTCACTGTAATACCTGTCCTTCCACCAGATCTCCGTCCATTGGTATCTCTGGAAAATGGTAGACCTGCAGTGTCTGATTTGAATCACCACTACAGGACTATAATAAATCGTAATAACAGGCTGGAGAAACTGCTGAAGTTGAATCCTCCCACAATTATGATTCGTAATGAAAAGCGTATGTTACAAGAAGCGGTGGATGCGCTTTTTGATAGCAGTAGACGCAGTTACGTTTCTAACAGATCTGGAGGCATGGGGTACAAGAAGTCTCTGAGCGATATGCTGAAGGGTAAGCAGGGTAGGTTCAGGCAGAATCTTCTGGGTAAGAGGGTCGACTATTCTGGTAGGTCTGTAATAGTCGTTGGTCCTGGGCTGAAACTTAATCAGTGTGGTTTGCCAAAGAAGATGGCGCTTGAGTTATTCAAGCCGTTTATTTGTTCAAAGCTAAAGATGTACGGGATAGCGCCCACTGTGAAGCTGGCGAACAAAATGATTCAGAGTGAAAAGTCTGAAGTTTGGGATGTTTTAGATGAAGTCATAAGAGAGCATCCTATATTGCTAAACAGGGCTCCGACTCTTCACAGATTGGGATTGCAAGCGTTCGATCCTGTGTTGATAGAGGGCAAGGCTATACAGTTGCATCCTCTTGTTTGTAGCGCATTCAATGCGGACTTCGACGGTGACCAGATGGCGGTGCACGTTCCTTTATCTCTCGAAGCGCAACTTGAGGCAAGGGTACTTATGATGTCTACCAATAACATTTTAAGTCCTTCCAATGGCCGTCCTATAATAGTTCCGTCAAAGGATATAGTGCTGGGCATATACTATCTCACTTTACAGGAGGGTGACATACCCGATGATGAGGTGCAGTCGTTTGCCGAGTTTAGCTACGTAGAGCACGCTTTGCACGCTGGTGTGGTGGGTACTTGTTCCAGAATAAAATACAGGATGCCGGTGTGTGCTAGATCTGGTTCTGCATCGGGCAAGATAATAGATACTACTCCTGGTAGATTAATACTGTGGCAAATATTCCCAGAGCATAAGGATTTGACATTTGACCTGGTAAATCAGGTTCTGACGGTAAAGGAGATTGCTTCTATAGTGGATCTTGTCTATAGAAGTTGTGGGCAGAAGGAGACCGTTGAGTTTTCTGATAAGCTTATGGGTCTGGGCTTCAAATATGCGTCTCAGTCCGGAATTTCTCTTGGGTGTAAGGATATGATTATTCCCGATACCAAGGCTAAACACGTTGAAGATGCTAGTGAGAAGATAAAAGAATTTTCTGTCCAATATCAAGATGGTCTTATAACTAAGAGTGAGCGTTACAATAAGGTCGTAGATGAGTGGTCGAAATGTACCGACCTGATAGCGCGAGATATGATGAAAGCGATATCGCTATGTGATGAGCAAGGAAAGTTCAATTCTATATACATGATGGCGCATTCTGGGGCGAGAGGTTCTGCGTCGCAGATGAAGCAGCTTGCGGGTATGAGAGGTTTGATGGCTAAACCTTCTGGTGAAATTATTGAAACGCCTATCATCTCTAATTTTAGGGAGGGGCTAAGCGTTTTTGAATACTTTAATTCGACGCACGGAGCGCGTAAGGGGCTTGCAGATACTGCGTTGAAGACTGCAAACTCTGGGTACCTTACTCGTAGGCTTGTTGACGTTGCGCAGGACTGCACGGTGGTTGAATATGATTGCGGTACAAGTGGCGGGATAGTGGTTCGTGCAGTTATAGAAGGTGGAGCGGTTGTTGCTACGCTCTACAGCGTAGTCCTAGGTAGGGTTGCTGCGGTAGACACCTATAATCCGGTTACTGAAGAACTTTTATTCAGTGCTGGTGAGTTAATTGATGAAGGAAAGGTTGATAGGATCAAAGTTGCTGGGCTGGATGCGATTAAGGTTAGGTCTCCGTTGACTTGTGAATCCAGGAAAGGCATATGTGCGCTTTGTTACGGAAGAGATCTTGCTGTAGGAAATTTGGTCTCGATAGGAGAGGCTGTTGGTGTCATAGCGGCTCAATCTGTGGGTGAACCAGGTACTCAGCTTACCATGAGAACGTTCCACGTCGGTGGAACGGCTATGAGAGGGGTAGAAGTTTCGAATCTGATAGCGTTGATGGATGCCACCGTCAAGCTATGTAACAGCAATGTAGTTACTGATAAGTACGGCAACCAGATAGTTATGAGTAGATCGTGTGAAGTGGTGCTACTGGATGCTGTAGGAAATGAGAAGATGAGGCACAGCGTGCCTTATGGTGCGAGATTGTACGTGGTAGACGGGCAATCGGTGAAGATGATGGAAAAAATGGCGGAGTGGGATCCGTATACCATACCAATAATCACGGAAAAGACAGGTACAATAAAATATGTTGACCTTATTTATGGGGTTTCCATTAATGAGGTATTCGATGAATCCACTGGTATATCGAACAGGGTAGTAATCGACTGGAAGCTGCATCTTCAGGGTGCAAGTTTGCGTCCTAGACTGGTGCTGGTAGACGACAATGGGGCGGTAGTTACCCTATCGAATGATTTAGATGCTAGCTATTTCGTGCCTATTGGCGCCGTTTTGAATGTGCAGGATGGTCAGAGGGTGCATGCTGGGGATGTTATTACCAGGATACCTAGGGAGTCCATAAAGACTAGGGATATAACCGGGGGGTTACCTAGAGTTATCGAGTTATTTGAAGCGCGTCGTCCGAAAGAGCATGCGATAGTTAGTGATGTGGACGGGTATGTCGAGTTTGGCAAGGACTATTACCGTTCAAAGAGGCGTATATTTATAAGACCTGTGGATAAGAGTTTGCCTTCTGTTGAGTATCTTGTTCCCAAGGGTAAGCACACGATAGTGAATGAGGGTGACTTTGTGCACAAGGGTGATCTTCTAATGGATGGGGATCCTGATCAGCATGACATACTGAGGGTATTGGGTACTGAAGCTTTGGCTAGCTACATGATATCTGAGATACAGCAGGTTTACAGGTTGCAGGGTGTTAAGATAGATAACAAACACATAGAGGTCATACTGAGGCAGATGCTACAGAAAGTGGAGGTTACCGATCCGGGTGACACCATGTACCTTGTGGGTGAGTACATAGGGAAGGAAGAGGTAGTGAGGCTGAACAAGAAGCTTGAGGAAGCGGGCAAGAAGTCTGTGTCCTATATTCCAATTCTTCAGGGTATAACTAAGGCGAGCCTTGATACCGGCTCATTTATTTCTGCGGCTTCATTCCAAGAGACTACCAAGGTTCTTACTGAGGCTGCTTTTTCCGGAAAAGAGGACTCTCTATACGGTCTGAAGGAAAATGTCATTGTTGGTAGGCTTATACCTGCGGGTACAGGGTTCATAATGAACAAAATTAAGAAGTTATCCATGCTCGATAGGAGTGATTATCTCACTTACTACAATAGCGAACTTCGAGAAATAATGGGCGATTGTGGTGTGGCATCAATCATGGAAGATGAGAATGCTGCTGATGGTGGATCGCATAATTATTGTTCAGGGGATGAATTAAGTGGTGGTGCAGTCGTAGACTACTAATAGCTGCTTTAAAGTATGGAGTAACGGTTCAGAGGATGTGCGTGTATTCGTCTTCCTTTTTCTCGGGTTTGTTTGCCTTAAGTGGGGCGAACGTGCGCCTGTGATGAGGTGTTTCTCCATGCAAGCGTACAGAAAGGATACGTTCTTTAGTGCCGTAACCTTTGTTTTTGTTCCACGAGTATTCTGGGTGCTGCTCGCCTAGTTCCGACATCATTCTGTCTCTTGTAACTTTTGCTACGATCTATACAGTGGATAATGCGTCTTCTAATTATTGTTCAGGGGATGAATTAAGTGGTGGTGCAGTCGTAGACTACTAATAGCTGCTTTAAAGTATGGAGTAACGGTTCAGAGGATGTGCGTGTATTCGTCTTCCTTTTTCTCGGGTTTGTTTGCCTTAAGTGGGGCGAACGTGCGCCTGTGATGAGGTGTTTCTCCATGCAGGCGTACAGAAAGGATATGTTCTTTAGTGCCGTAACCTTTGTTTTTGCTCCACGAGTATTCTGGATGCTGCTCGCCTAGTTCCGACATCATTCTGTCTCTTGTAACTTTTGCCACAATTGATGCTGCGGCTATGGTCGTGCTTATATCATCGCCGCTCACTATTGTTTCGCACGGCCACTGCAGGTCTGGAGACCTTATTCCATCTACAAGCACCAGGTCGGGTTGGAGATCTAAATCAACTAGTGCTCTACGCATCGCTATATGCGAAGCTACCAATATGTTGTACTCCTCTATCTCCTCCACGCTTGCGTATCCTATGCCGTATGCTGCAGATCTTGTGATCTCTGCATATAAGGAGATTCGTTTTTTAGGGGATAACTTTTTAGAATCTTTTATCTCACCTATGTATGCTAATTCTCTATTGTGTATATACACGGCAGCGGCGACTACAGGTCCTGCTATAGCTCCATATCCGACTTCATCAATTCCAACTACTATAGAATTTTCCGAGGGACTAAGTTGGTCCTCAATTAGAAAACTAGGCATAGAAGAATACATAATAATGGGGCTGGGTAGTAATGGATTTTACTCCATAACTTAGGCAGTGCAAGCACTTATAGAATGAAAGATAACCCACAACTGCAGGATTGTTGCTAGGAAGTTAAAACTACCAAAGTGGTCCACTGTCTAAGAGCATGTGATTGCTGTGTATAAAAAGTACGAGAAGTAAGAAAGAAGCGCAGCGAAGTACACGTGCATCGCTCTCAGCCTAAAATATCCGCATAGTACGTTAATGATTGCACCTACCAGATATATCCAAGAGGACGAAATTGCTAGTATAAGCAACGCCGCAACGAACTTGTTGCTAAAGTTTTTCCCGGTCTGTGTAAGGCCTCTTGCCCTGCTCTGATACTCTATCCTTGCTTGGTACACCAGCTTTCCTAAAAACCAGTTTATGTAACTTCCCAGTGATGCGCCTAGCGATGCTGTTACGACGGACAGTGGCAAGCTGTATGTACCAAAGTAACACATCGCAGTGAACACACTTACTTTGTTTAGCGGTAAAATGAGAGATGCAACAAAACTGTCAGTCAACAACAATAGATATACTTCTAGAACGCTATACGTACTCACAATATAAACTCTAACAGAACGAAACTGTGGGACCGGTGCGATTCGAACGCACGACCCTCAGATTAGGAATCTAATGCTCTATCCTACTGAGCTACGGCCCCTGAATGTGTTGAAACTCGTTCAACAGAAACACTCTACACAATCTTCTCACACAGGACAACTAACATTTTCTGCATCAGAGCGTTTTACACAAGCCGTTGAACACAAATAAAAAATTGCAAGAAAATTAGAATAGTCTTAGGCAAGTACACTGTTCTCAAGTATGCTATCCTGGCGTAGCACATTGCAAAGCCTATGTATGTCTATCAACTTGTGTGCTGCGGTAAATACGAATCTCAATCTTGGAGTAGGTACGGTTGGGGGACGTATTGCAACAGCCAAAATCCCACGCTTTGCTAAAGTACGTTCCGCGTCAAGTGCACTTTGTGAATCCCTCATTATCAAGGATACTATATGGCTTTGTGGTGCACGCAGCCCGAGTATTTGACAAAATTCTTTTGCTAAACGTAGCGGAACATCCTTATATGCCAAATACAAGTCTATAGCAGCGGTGGCAGCTGCAACTATGGCAGGAGGTAAGGCGGTAGTGTATATGAAGCTTCTAGCCTTGTTTATTATGTACTCTATCGTCACTTTAGATGCACATATGTATCCTCCCAGAGATCCAACTGCTTTTGACAGCGTGCCTATATATATGTCTGGGCGAGCTTCTTCAACCATGCCGAAGCCGTGTGCCGCGTCTACCGCTACCCATGAATCATACTTTTTAGCTACCTTAATCAGATCATCCAGAGGTGCTACATCACCGTCCATGCCGTACACATTCTCAACCACTATAAGGCAATGTTTATGTAGCTTTCTGTATTCATTGAGCAATTCTTCGCAGTGTGCAACATCATTGTGTGCGAACCTGTACAACTTCGCTCCTGATAACTTTATTCCGTCCATAGATGACGCGTGGATGTATTTGTCCGCCAATATCATGTCATGACGATCAACCAGCGCGGATATACCCCCTATATTTGCTAGATATCCACTGCTAAACACCAACGATGCTTCAGTGCCATAGATTTCCGCTATTCTCTTTTCCAGTTCCTCGTACAGGCTATGGTTTCCAGTGATTAGTCTAGAAGCGCAAGCGCCCACTCCATAGCGCTCAATGGCATCAATGGCTGCTTGTTTTACCAGGGCATTTGAGGCAAGACCCATATAATCATTGCAGGAGAAGCAAGTCAGGGGCTCATCGGTTTCTTCCCCACCAACAATAACCTTGTGGTCGCCGTATTCTGACGTGCTATATGTACTGCTACGCAGCTTTCTTAGCAGGCCCTTGCTCTCTATGTGTAAGAGCCTCTTTTTCAGTATATCATCCAACACTACAAAATTCCCACGTCTAATTACAGCCCCCCCCCGCAAACACCACAGTACAGCGAAAGCGGTGCATCAACCTTTGTGTACCAACAACCAGTGGCCATGATGTTAACTTAGGGCTATATGTTAGCGTAATATATTTGCATAAACAATATTTGCGTACTTACAATGCTGCACATATACGTTCTTTGTGTTACGTACTACATAAAAGGGGGGTTGCGGTGAAAAAAAGGGTCTTCACATTTGTAACTATGATGATGCTATGGGTGGTGCTATCTGGGCATATGGACCTATTTTTTCTCATTGCGGGTTGTGTATGCTCAACAATAACCTTGTGGATATCTGAAAAGTTCAGAAATGGGATTGACGATGATGAGTACGTTGGGTTTCCTTCCACTGAGGCTGGGTTTTTTGCGCTAACAAAAGGCTTCGTGGTCTACGGTTTGTGGTTAATCACCCAGGTAGCGTTGTCAACAGTGTATGTGATAAAGAAGATCTTGCGCGCTACCGTATCTTCGGGTACCGAAAAGCCTGTAACGGCGGCGATAGGCACAAAGCAGCTCAGTGGAATAGGGGAATTTATGCTTATAGCCTCAATAACAATGACTCCGGGTACGGTAGGAATGTGTGTTACTCGCGATAGCAAGAAAGTTAAGGTGCTTGCGTTCGATAAAGAACTTCTTCATGGAGTAACGCAAATAGACAACAAGATTTGTGAAATTTTTGAATGATTTCCGTGCAACAATAGCCCAGTATCTAATGATGAGGTCCCTTTTTGAGTTGCAAATAGATCTGTAGTATGCCACGCAGTGTGAGAGATGGGTCTATGTGATCTATAGCATTGCAATCACGGAGCACGTTGGATCCGCCCCCAGTTGCCACTACATACAAAGATTTGTCCTGCTCCTCCAGGTTTATTTGTTCAACTATGCCACTTATCATGGATTTATATCCCCAGTACACTCCAGACTGTACCGCAGATTCTGTAGAATTTCGCACCACAGTGTCCATATCATCATTACACACGCACACTTCTGGTAAAAGTGCAGTACATGTTCTCATACTTTGTGCTATACAAGTCAAGCCAGGGGCGAGGACTTGCCCATATAGGTCTCCGTCTTTTGTTAAAAGATTAAATACCGTGACGGTACCCATTCCTATTACTAGTAGATTTCTACTAGGCCAAATGGTGCGTGCTGCAACCAAATCTGCCAGCCTGTCCGTCCCTATGGCATGTTGTGCTAAACGTACGTTGATACCGAACAAACCTGCGGATGTTCCAGTTATAAATAAGGGCGTGATTCCAAAGAAGTTCTTGAATAACATCGTTATTGCGGGATTGATATATGGAACAACGCTGGACACGATTACCCCGGCAACCGCACTTATATCAATACCAGCGGCAGCAGACAAAGATTGAAGTATAGAGAAATACTCAGCTGGAGACCGCTCACGACATACTGACATTGTCCAAGTTTGGATTATCTCATTGTTTGAATACACCGCAAACTTGATGTTTGTATTTCCTGCATCTACGGCAATTATTATTTCGTCTGGTTTCATATGCACTCATACCAAGCATATTCAGTAGTGCTTAATGAGCCAGGCACATCACAAAGCTTCGGAAGCATGTTTTTACAAAGTTCCATTGCCAAACCTAGTTAGCCTTCTACACATCAATTCCAACGGCTTGTTCCACCTTTGAGAATCCCTCACGCGTCAGCAGCTCTGCAAGTTCTAAATTTATCTTATTTACTATGCCAAAACCTTTGTAGACCATGGCAGTATAAAGCTGTACCAGTGAAGCACCAGACTTTATTTTTTGCAAAGCCTGCGCGCCGGTGCTAACACCTCCACATCCCACGAGTACTACTCTATCTCCTACCAGAGAGTATATTTCAGACAATACTCTAGTTGATAGATCAAATAATGGCTCACCGCTTACTCCGCCATGCTTGCAGGGCAGTTCTCTTTTTCCCAGCAAGGAGAAGTTTGTGCTGGTATTACCAACAATTATGCCGTTTATCTTGTGTCCTATTACCGCATCAACTATGTCCTGCTTTGTTTCATCACTTATATCAGGATCTATCTTTAGTAAGATTGGTACGGATTCTGCATGGTCTGCAGAGCGCCTAGCGTGCTTTACGGATTCTAGTATTGCATTTAAATTTTCCCTATTGCGCTGAAGACTCCTTAATCCCTCTGTGTTGGGCGAAGATATATTGATAGTTATATATTTTGAAACGCCATATACGGTTTTCACTAATTCTGCGAACTCTTCTGCGGGGTTTTTGCATCCTTTATTGAGGCCCACATTTATTCCGAAAGCCAAATTGTTTAAGTCTTTGACGTCCACTTTTTTCAGCAAATATTTTATGCCTTTATTGTTAAATCCAAGGCAATTTATTACCGCGTTTTTATCAATGATTCTGAAGAGACGAGGCTTTCTGTTTCCATACTGCGGAATCCTTGTCACGGTTCCAACCTCAACGAACCCAAACCCAAGAGACATTATTGGGCCGATAACTTCAGCGTTCTTATCAAACCCAGCAGCCAGGCCTATAGGCGTTCTCACCCTAAAATTTAGCGGAGTCGTACCCAAGCAGTCAGGTAATTTCTTGCTCGTACTTTGGTATAAACCCTGTTTAAGTGAGAATATCGCTAACCTATGCGCTAGTTCTGGAGGTACCAAGAAAGTGGGATTCAAGAGCCTATGAAGCAACATCTATAGATAAACCAGTGCAAAACGCTTCGGGTAGTATAGCATATCCTCTGCAAAATTCCAAAATCACACGTTGTACCCACATGTCTGCAGTGAACAACAAGAATTAACGTGTACATATATAACGTATAGTATACTAACAATATATATATGTGAAAGTTGCCGAGAGGTAGACTTTCGAACATTTCCCTCTTGATTGCGATTCGTGGTGTGGGAGGTGCCCGTTTTTTCCATGTAGGCCCAGAGGGGTAAATTATTGATCTGATAAGAGATAGATATGCGGATTTTATCTGTAAACAATAAGCACGAACTTAGGATATTGCACACAAAATCATCGCCTGTGGAAAAAGTTGATGGTACGACCAGGGACATTGTGGATGACATGCTTAAAATTGTTGAGAGAGGAGACACAATAGGGCTGTCAGCCGTACAATTAGGATACTCGATAAGAGTTTTTGTTATAAATATGTCATCCGAGGTATTTGACCTATCAAAGGATATTAAAGTTATTTCTGGATGTCACACAGTTGAAGGAAAAAGCTTAGTGTGCATAAATCCCAAAATCGTTAGTTCCTCAGGGGACAATGTTCAGATGTTTGAAGGATGCTTATCTACGCAGTCTTATGGGTTAATAGCCATAAACAGACCCGGAAGTGTAGACCTAAAATACAGTGATCTTTCAGGCAATGAGTGCACAATAAGAACATATAATTGGCTTGCGAGGTGCATACAGCACGAAATGGATCACTTGGAAGGTGTCCTCCTAGCAAATGTTGTAGATAATATCCGGAATTACAGCGTCAACAGCGTTTCAGAAGAGGATTGTAGCTCGGTGTGCATACTAGTAGTAGGGAAGCACAGTTATTAGTCCAAATGCGTCGCAACGAATGAAGCATAGAGTTTGACAGTAGGGTCACACAATGCTGCTGGCATTATGTTGTCATAGGAGTTATAATCACTGAGACTTTACGATGTGTCAGGAAAAGAGAGTTGTTATGATGCTCAGTGGACCAACTTTTTTCGCAGGGAATTTGGCGGATAGCCTTGTAGTTATGCTGCATGGCAGGGGAGCTAGTGGAGATAACATGATGACTTTAGCAACTGGCATGTCAAAAAAACTCCCTAGTGCTAAGTTTGTTGCTCCACATGCACCGAAAGCGTATGGCACTGGGTATACATGGTTTTCTGATAGCGTCCGGAACATGGATGAGAAGACCGCTTTCATTGAGATTATAGAGCATGCTGAGATTGTAAGTAAATTCATCGATACACAACTGGAAGAGCTGCGCATTGGTGATGATAAACTTTCCCTAGTGGGGTTTTCCCAAGGGGCAATGTTAGCGATATACATTGGATTAAGTAGGGCAAAGAAGTGTGCTGCAGTAGTTGCTTATTCTGGTGCGATACCGTTTCCGCATCTGCTAAAAACCAGGATGGTCTCCAAACCCGACATATGTGTCATGCATGGCAGGTCGGATGAAGTGATTCCTTTCTCGTATTTTGAAGAGAGTGTAGCTTTTTTGAAAGAAAATGGCGTACCTGTAGCTGATCATGCAATGCATGGGCTGGACCACAGAATAAACAACGAGGGGCTCGAAATAGGGTCACAGTTCATTAAGGAACGTCTTAGAAATTAACTTTAAAATATATACTAGGCTATGTAAGTACATCATCTGCGCCCCGTTGCGTAGCTTGTAGGTGTACTGTTAGGCATATTCTGCTGTGCATAAATTGTAGAGGTTAAATCGTGACTAAGTATGTTCTTTCTGTTGATGGTGGTGGAATTAGGGGAGTAATAGCAGCAAAGGTTTTATGCGAAATAGAAAAACGGATAAACAGGCCTTTAGGTGAGGTATTCGACCTATTTGTGGGCAGTTCGGTTGGGTCCATAATAGTTGCAGGACTTGCATTTAGAGATGATAAGGGGGGATTTAAATATACAGCTTCCGATATTTTAGGGTTTTTCCACAAATTTGGACCAAAGATTTTTTCTACATCTGCAGTCAAGAAAGTACTCTCGGTAGTTTGCGGATCAAGAATTTCCCCCAACAATTTAGAAAAAGCACTGAGACTATTTTTCGGGAAGAGCACAATGGGAGACATCCCTGCTAAGTTTATGTCACCCACATACGATGTACGCATGCAAGAAGCGCACATTATGCGGAATTGGGTAGATAAGTATAAGGCGCTACACATAGTGGATGTACTGCGAGCAGCATCTGCGGCACCAACAATTTTTCCCCCAAAAAAGGTAGCTATCAATGGGGAACGCTGTATTTTGGTGGATAGCGGCCTTGTTGCCAATAATCCTGCTGTTTGCGGGGCTGCAGCAGCGGATTTCTTGTATAAGGGTGAGGATGTTTGCTTTTTGTCCATAGGATCTGGTGATCCACGACATCAACACATGGAAATCAAGGACAATCTGATATTTTGGGCTCAGAATGTGGCTCAAATTTTTCTGGATGCGGGCATGGAAACTGTTGACTATCAGATGAACAGGATGGTAGGGGATGAAAAATACATCAGGATCACTGGAGAGCTAAGGAAAGCTAGCCACGACTTCACGGATGCCACTGCAAGAAATATTAAGGCGCTTTGCGATGATGCAGACAGGATCATTGCGGAAAATATCAGTGGAATAGAGAGATTCGTGGCAATGGTCAGAAAAAGGTAGGCTAGGTATATGCTCATTATCGTTGATGGTGATACATGTGTTTCTAGAACCTACGGACGCCTAAAGGAAAGAGGGGAGGGATCACTGGAGAGCTAAGGAAAGCTAGCCACGACTTCACGGATGCCACTGCAAGAAATATTAAGGCGCTTTGCGATGATGCAGACAGGGTCATTGCAAAATATCGTAGGATAGAGAGATTTGTGGAAATGGTCAGGAATAGGTGGCTTAGAGGCCAGGAATTTTCGTCTGGCAACACCGGCTGCGCTGGATGTACACGTGTTTCTAGAATGCTTTAGCTGCAGGTGTACTATTGTTGGTGAAGGGGCTTTTCACTGTTAGAATCATAGCTGAGGTAGTAGATATAGAGCGTATCTCTACTATCTCCGCTCCTTCATGTGCCTTCG
>NZ_JAWLNY010000016.1:0-19489 GCF_036903315.1 Anaplasma bovis
AACGTGAGAATACAGATAGGGATGTAAAGTCCGATATTCGCAAACAAATAGATAGTCTCGAGAAGAAAATCAGCGAGCTAAAAAGGGGCTTAAAGGATAGTACCTAATCGAAACCTTTAAGTCTAGATAGCCTACTGTTTGTGCCTGACCTCTACTAAAGGTATGTTTCCGCAGCCATAATTCTCATAGTCGTTCAGAGAACAAGGGAGGAAATCCGTGTCAAATCTAACGAAAACATCAAACTCAAAAGTAGCTGAGATAGATGCATTTAAAACTGGTGGCTCACCAAACGATACTACACCACTAGAGAGATTTACTGTGTAGTCCTTACCGTGTTCTACTTGTTTGCCATCTAGGAATATCTCTACCGTATTGGTAACTGGTTTAGTTATTGTACGTAAGTAGCTATTCCTACCATGGGAATAATGCTTTAGCAGTTGGAAGTCTGATAATTCACCATTGCCGTTTCCAATTTGCTGGTTCACTGCCTTATAATCTGACCAATCCTTAAATCTAAAAGGAATAGCTTTTCCTCTATGTGCGCAGAAAAAGTTCAAAAGGAGTGAAAATTTGTGATATGACTTCACATCATATACCACATTGTACCTATTTCGTGCATGCACGTGATTGATTCTACGCTGCTCTGTTCCCCCTGATAATTTTATGATTTCCGTCGAAAATTCTGGCCCTCCAGAGGATCCATATGATATATCGTCGGGAAATCTAGTATCTTCCGTAAATTTGTCCATAAGAATCCGGTGAGCACAATAGCACACCAATACTAAGAACTGCGGCACACTGTCGGAATCACTTTATTTTGTATTCTAAGAGAAGACTGACAGGCTATGGAGCCAAAAACGTGCATCACAGCAGCTAGTACTGGCAATAGTAACCACTTTATCTTTGCTACATACCGTTAAGCAGAGAGCTTCCATATGTCGTACACTTCATTTTGTGTTTTAGGAAAGAGAAGACTACGTACCTGTGGAGCCAAAGCCTCCATCACCGCGGCTTGTATCAGTAATTGTATCAACCTCCTTGAGAGTTACGCGCTCCACGGGGGATATTACAAGCTGTGCTATCCTATCACCTCTCTTGACTGCGTAGTCCTTGTCTCCAAAATTTGCCAGAATCACAATTATCTCACCGCGATAATCAGCGTCTATTGTTCCAGGGGAATTTAGGACAATAACCCCAAACTTCGCAGCTAAACCAGAGCGAGACCTCACTTGCGCTTCATACGCATTCGGCAGTTCTATTGCTATTCCCGTATTCACCATGGCTCTAGAGCCCGCTTTAAGCACAACGTCTACTGCTGAATACAGATCCAGTCCAGAGCTTTGCGGAGTAGCATAAGACGGCAGCGGCAAGCCCGCCCCTTCGCCAACTCTAACAATTCTTACTTCCATATGCACAAACTGGACATAGCAAAATACGCCGCATTGTAATGCCAATTGCAATATAATGCAACAACTGTGCAATGTTGTGCGCAGAAACTGCTATATAAACCAAAGAGGGGGCGTTTGCTCGTGCGCATCCTCCACAAAGAAGGTTTTGTGTAAAGTACGCAGGGCAAGAAGTGCCTCACGTTACTGCGAAACGCTTTTTTTACGAGAGAATAAAGAGCTGGATAGGCAACACATGGTGGGATCTTGTTGTTTTTCTATAAAAATATCAGGCAAAGGAGCATTCAACTCTACTGCGCAACGCTTTCAGGGATATCTACGAGTTGTGGCAGCTTAAAAACTACGTTTTCTTTCACACCAGCCATTGCCGATACTTTTACGTCGAGACCTTCACTAAGATGATCCACCACCTCCTGTACCAATACATCTGGAGCCGAAGCACCTGATGTTATGCCAATCTTGCGAGCACCTGAGAACCAGTCGAACTCTATCTCTTTATAAGAGCCTATAAAATGAGACCTCTCGTTTCGAGACTTTGCCAGCTCAAAAAGCCGCGTAGAATTCGAACTATTTTTGCTCCCAATTATCAGCGCAACATCGACCATGTTTGCAAGCGTAGCTATGGCCCGTTGCCTATTTTGTGTTGCATAGCAGATATCACTGGCAGCAGGCCCCACCATATTAGGAAATCTACTCCTCAGTGCTTGCACTATCTTCTCAGTATCATCAACGCTTAAGGTTGTTTGGGTGACGTACGCCATCGGCCTGTTCGGGTCATCGTCAATTTTCAACTTATGTACATCGTCAACGCTGGAAACCAATATAACCTCGTCAGTTACCTGTCCCATGCTTCCCTCTACTTCCCTGTGTCCTGCATGCCCTATTAGGACTATTCGCTTGCCGTGACTAGCATATTTTTTTATCTCCAAGTGCACTTTTGTGACAAGCGGGCATGTGGCATCAATTACGAATAAATTCTTCTCTCTTGCAACTTCTCGCACTTTGGACGAGACGCCATGAGCACTGAAAACGACCAACCCATTATCAGGCACATCTTCTAATCTGCTAACAAACTGAACGTTCCTACTCTTATAGCTCTCAACTACATAAGCGTTGTGCACTATCTCATGGAGTACATAAATGTCTCTGCTGCTGCCGTACTTTACAACCACAGCTTCCAAGATATTTATGGCCCTATCTACTCCCGCACAAAATCCTCTCGGCTGCGCAAGAATAACCTCCACTGCCGGCCGTTTAGTAACCACACTGTTGGACGACATAACACACAATCTACAGCAATAACCGCCTGCGAGTGTACAGAGTAATGCAAATTACGTCAAGCACAGCACGGTAACAGCGCACCTGAAATAGAGGTGCTAGCAGGCATCTACAGGTTCCTGTTTTTTCATAATGTCTATGAATCTTTTGAATATATAATGGGAATCATGCGGCCCAGGACGTCCTTCAGGGTGATATTGCACCGAAAAAACCGGGCGATCAATGAAGCTTATGCCCTCAATAGTACCGTCGAATAGAGAAATGTGGGTAACTTTCATGTTTTGCGGCAAAGTGTCCGCATTGATCGTGAAGCTGTGATTCTGGCTTGTAACCTCAACGGTCTGACTCTGTATGTCATAGACTGGATGATTGCTGCCTCTATGGCCATGGTGCATCTTTTTCGTTTCTGCTCCACCTGCAATTGCGAGCAGCTGATGACCGAGACATATTCCGAGAATGGGAAGACCTGAATCTAGCAACACGCGTACCTGGTTCAATGCATCTTCCGAAATATCCGCGGGATTTCCTGGTCCATTGGAAATCACTATACCATGAGGTTTTGCCTGCAGTATGCGCGTAGCAAAATCGTCAAGTGCTGCAATCACGGTTACTGCACATTCAGCAGCAACGAGCGAATCCAATATACCGCGCTTAGCGCCAAAATCCACCACACATACGTGGAATCCTCCATTGGATACTTTGTAGTCTGTCAGATGATCCAACTCTGTCGCGACTGCACTATATTCTGTGTTTTTAGCTAGTTCTTGTAACTTTTTCACGTCAACCGTATCTACACTGTTGAAGTGATGTATGACTCCGTTTTGCGTACCATGATCGCGAAGATGCGTGACTAGCGCTCTGGTGTCTAGCCCGTATACGCCTGTCAGATTGTTTTTTACTAGCCAAGAGTTTAAATCCATGTAGGAAGAAACGTGAGATGTACAGGGCAGCTCCCTGATAATTATTCCGCTGGCGAGTACATGTGCACACTCAAAATCCTTGTGATTTACACCAACATTTCCTATGTGTGGAAAGGTGAATGTCACAATCTGTCCAGCAAAGGAAGGATCCGTTATCGTATATTGATACCCAGTGATTCCTGTGGTGAAACAAACCTCTCCAACGCAGTCTTTTCTTACCCCTAGGGATTGACCGAAAAAGTATCTTCCGTCAGAAAGTACTACAACCGCCCCTTCGTGCTTATTGCCCATAAAAACATGAAAAACAAACCTGAGCATTCTATCAAATATACGCAATAATTGATAGACAATTTGTAACGTTGCTGCCACCATGCTTCGTATGCCAGTGCAGTGGGCGACTCCGGTCATTGCATATGGGATATACAGGCGAATACTTCTAGAGTTTTGACGGTGTTATTCGTTTGTGATAGTTATTTACTATGCGATTTGACATGCTATAACAGTTCTCTTGTTTCCATTTCACCGTGAGGCGTATGACAAAGGATGGAGTTGTGCTCTGTATACTCGATGGATGGGGCGATTGCAATGGTGAAAGCTGTGACGCTATACATGCGGCAAGTAAGCCATTTTGGGAGTCCGTAGTAGCAAAGTGTCCGAGTAGTAGTTTATCTGCAAGCGGCGTTGATGTGGGGCTACCTGAAGGGCAAGTAGGTAATTCTGAAGTAGGGCATATAAGCATAGGGTCAGGCAGGGTGGTGTTGCAGGACATCCAGAGGATTAACCTAGGGATATGTGATGTGCACAACAATCCTGAGTTGTTAAATTTTGTAAACGCTGTAAAACGCGGTGGAGGTGTCTGCCATATAATGGGTCTACTGTCAGATGGTGGTGTACATTCTCTTCAGTCGCATATGGAGCAGCTTATAAGAGTTGTGGGAAAATTTGGAATCAAGGTGTATATTCATGCTTTCCTTGATGGTAGGGATGTTCCTCCATATTCCGCAAAAAAATACGTTGGAATGTTGAATGCGGCGATCGATGGTGAGGACGCTAAAATTGCCACCATAAGTGGTCGCTACTATGCAATGGATCGTGATAATCGCATTGAGCGGATTAGTAAGGCTTATGATGCTATGGCCAGTGCTATATCTGAACAGAGATATGACTGCGCAGAAGATGCAATAGAGGCTTCGTATGCGAATGGGGTGTCGGATGAGTTTTTCGTACCCACAGTAATAGGCGATTATAATGGGTTCAATAAGGAAGATGGCATATTGCTTACCAATTTCAGGAATGATAGGGTGATTCAATTGCTTCGCATGTTGCTGGATAGAGCAACTTGCTCGGGTAATATTCTAGGCATGGTTAGATATTCTGCAGCGATTCCTATTGCGTCTTTATTCCCACCTAAGGAGATATATAATACTCTAGGGGAAGTTGTATCTAAGCTTGGTATGAAGCAGCTGAGAATTGCTGAAACAGAAAAATTCGCCCATGTGACATTTTTCTTCAATGGGGGAAGAGAAGACCCATTTGTAGGTGAGGATAGGATAATTGTTCCCTCGCCCAAAGTCTCCACTTATGACACAAAACCTGAGATGTCTGCACCTACTGTGACAGATCGGTTGGTTGAGAACATAGAGTCTGAGAAGTACGACCTGATAGTGGTGAATTATGCTAATGCAGACATGGTTGGTCATACCGGAAACATAGAGGCGGCAAAAGCAGCTATTACTGCCGTAGATGAGTGTCTGCGTAGGGTATATGGTGCGGCAAGGAAGGCGGGCTATTCGATGCTCATAACTGCAGACCATGGTAATGCAGAGAGGATGTTTGATGGCGAGGGCACTCCTTTTACTGCACACACGATAAGCACGGTTCCATTCGTAGTCTGTAACAGCAAAAAGCATGTGACAGCTGTTGCTAGCGGCGGGTTGTCAGATGTTGCACCTACAGTCCTGGATTTAATGCAAATACGTAAACCAGAAGAAATGACAGGGAACACGTTACTTAGATACGGCGATAATGCTTGATTGCTGCTTTCAGCTAAGCGTACGGATTCGTACCTTTCTTGAATATCATTCTCAATGGTATTCCCTGCATTGAGAAATGCTCCGCAAAGCTATTTTTTAGGTATTTTTGGTAGGTGTTTTCCATATGTGCAGTATTTGTCGCTATCACAAATGTTGGAGGTAGAGTATAAACCTGTGAAATATACTTCAGTTTGACTTTTCTATTATCCTGCAGCGGTGGCTGATGGTGATCCACGGCAGCTGCCAGCCATTTATTCAATTTTGCTGTACTTATACGGCTGCTGGCTATGTTGTGAAGCTTTATTGCTTTATCCAAAACAGCAGTGCATCCAATTCCGTTTAGTGCAGAAATTTTCAGGATGGGAACCTCGAAATCTATTTTGCAGTACTCGCTGACCTCTCTGAGAATGTCTGCTTGAAGCGCCTCATCTGTCACTAAATCGGACTTATTCAATGCTAGCACTATACCTTTGCCGTTTTTTATTGCTATATCGGCGATGGATAGATCTTGCTGACTTATGCCTAGCGTAAAATCTACCATCAAGATCACGATGCTGGATCTCATAATCCCGCTAACTGCTGACTGCACTGACAAAGTCTCCATAGTGTCTACTACTCTGGATTTTCTACGCATACCTGCAGTATCAGTGAGTAAGATCTTGATGCCTTTGTACATATATTCCGTTACTATTGCATCGCGTGTGGTACCAGCTATGCTGTTTGTTATTACTCTCTTCTCTCCAAGTATGCTGTTGACAAATGTAGACTTTCCAACGTTCGGCTGCCCTATTATCGAGAGGGTAATAGTTTTTTTTACTGGTGATTGCTGCGAAGATTGATCTAAATCCTCTTGCTCAATAAACTGAGACATAGCTTCATACAAGTCTGCCATCCCCAAGTTGTGTTCTGCAGAGATGTAGACTGGTCCTGTAAAATTTAGATACGCTATATCGTCTAAGTGTCCGTCGTGCTTGCTGCTCTCACACTTGTTTACCACGAAAACTACGGGCTTTTCCGTTACTTTTCTTATCCATTTTGCAAGTGCAAGATTATGTAGATCCGTACCACGCTTCGCATCAACTACGAAGAGGATTAAATCAGCTTGCTGTAATGTTATATGCACTTGCTCTTTTACTAGTGCTTGTATTTCATCTCCGCTGTCAACACCGCCTGTATCAACCGCCGTGAACTGCAGGCCACAAAAGTTTACATGTGCTTCTTTTCTATCACGGGTTAGATTCGCTATATTGCTTACTAGCGCGGACTTTCTCTTTGCTAGCCTATTAAATAAAGTAGACTTCCCAGCATTTGGCAGGCCTACTATAGCCACTTTTTGCATAGTTTATACCGTGTAAAGAACAAGAGCTTAGAGCATAAACGATGAGGAAAAACCTACACATCATATAATGGAACGAAATCTCACCGCACTATAATTATCGTGCAGATGCTCAAGCTTTCAGTGCATAGTGCTAGGATTATAGCATGAGATGTGCGAAATGAAAGGGTAAATGGCCTCATTTTGGCACTGCTTTTTGTACGCTTGAGTGGAAAGAAATCGTATAAAATAGATTGATTTTTTATAGCACTTGACTAATTATTGGGCGTGATTCTAAGGATCGGAAAGAGATGCGTACTGTAGCGGCGGCGTGGGTATTTTTTCTTTTGTTATGCAGCGTAAATGTTAGCGCTGAGAGTCTTAGCTTCAGGCATAAGGGAGCTACGTTACACACTACGCATTTGTCCACTGAGATTGATCCTACGTACTCTAAGCTTGCGGTAGTGGGTGGCAAGCATATGCGCTTGGTGCATTCTCCGGTAGGTACGGAGAATGTGATTGTGACGCTCAATAGCGAGGGAGATCTTATTGCGTTTGACGTAAATGAGAGAAAAGCGTTATGGCGTCTTTCCTTGTTGTTTTCTGATGCTGCTGTGTATTCTTCGGGTTTGATTTATTCTGCTGGAATTGTAGTTTGCGCGGTTAATAACCTCATCTATGGTATTGATTTGGGTGCGGGGGAGATAAAGTGGAAAGGTACTTTGGAGAGCTTTTTAAGCGGTGGTCTAGTTTCCCTAAATGAGGGGGAGTCCGTAGCTGCCCTGACCACTGGCAATTATCTATATGTTTTTGACGTTAAGACGGGCGGACTCATTTGGCACCACGAGGAAATGGGTGCAGATGTGCGTGTAAGGGGTTCCCGTACCGTTGCATATGACCCAGTGAAGCACCACGTAGTGCTGTTATTGTCTGATGGGAGAGTGTCGTGTTTTGATTCTTACAGCGGCGATAGAGTCTGGGATCAAGTTCTAGGTGGAGAGAAAAGTGATCTTGTGGGCAAAATAAACACTTCTCCTGTAGTAGCAGCTGGACAAATATTCGTTATTGATAGTGCTGGCGCCTTGGTCAGCATGGATGCATCTTCCGGAAATGTAGTTTGGAAAGGGGAAGAGACTGGTGCGTACGATATAGCTGCAGTGGGTGATGTAGTGCTCTATTACACTGTATCTAGGAACGGCAGGACTGTAGCTGCTATAGATGCGGTTACAAAGGAGCAGCGTTGGGCGTTGTCTTTGAATGAATGGAGTAGGCGTGGACGCAATAAAGGTGGATGGAGCACGCTTGTGGTCTCTCGAGGGAAGTTATGGGTTATGGGTGGAGGAGGATATCTGTTAGGAATTAATGTTGTGTCTGGTATTCCTGAAGAAATCTATACATCCTCTCTTTTTCTCGACTGTGCGCATTCTCCGGTTGCTATGGGATCTTCTTTATATGTTTCGGCAGGTAGAAAAGGTCTGATGATTGTTTCGTAGTTAATGGGGTGATTTATGGCTGATTACGATCTAGCTGTTATAGGTGCTGGGCCAGGTGGGTATAAGTGCGCCTTACGTGCCGCTAAATTGGGCCTTAAAGTTGCCTGCATTGACAAAAATGATTTGTTGGGAGGTACGTGTCTCCGAGTGGGGTGCATACCCTCAAAGGCTTTGTTGGACTATTCTTACAAGTATCATGCAGCTAAGGAGCTTTTTCCGAAATTGGGCATTGTGTCCAAAGACGTGAAGTTCGATATAGATGCCATGTTTAAGGCAAGAGATGCAGAAATATCAATTCTTAGTTCAGGTATAAAATCGCTTTTCTCCACAGTGGGAGTTCGCGCTTTCCAAGGTGTTGCTAAGGTAGCTGGTAAGAGTGGTGATTCTTTCAAGGTTTCGGTTTCTTGCAAAGATCAGACACGGGAAGAACTCACGGCGAAAAATGTGATAATTGCTACGGGGTCTGAGGTTTCTTCTTTGCCCAACTTGCCCATAGATGATGATAGGGTTATATCGTCTGATGCTGCTTTACGTATGGATGTGCCAAAGAAACTTGTTGTTGTGGGTGCAGGTGCAATAGGGTTGGAGATGTCCTCGATATGGAGCAGGTTGGGGGCCGAAGTAACGGTTATAGAATACTCTGAAAGAATTGCAGCTGGATCAGATCAAGACATAAGTAAGGCGCTGCTAGACTGCTTGATCAAACAGGGCATTAAATTTTGCTTGTCGTCTCGCGTTTCATCCGTATCGCGCAACGCTTCGGGAGTTACTGTGGAGTGCGAATCAGTTGTTGATGGTTCCAAGTCTTCTGTCAAAGCGGATAAGGTGCTAGTTGCCGTGGGTCGCGTGCCTAATGTTGGGTCTATTGTTGACAATCTAGAACTCGACAGTAGGGGATTTATTGTAGTAGATGAGAATTACGAAACGAGTATAAAAGGCATCTACGCAATAGGTGATGTGATAGGTGGACAGATGCTTGCGCACAAGGCAGAGATGGAAGGCTGCGTCGTTGTAGATAAAATAGCTATGGGTGCAGGTGCGGCATCTGTGGATTATGCTGTAATTCCGTCCATTATATACACACATCCTGCTGTTGCATCTGTGGGAAAAAGTGAGCAATACCTAAAGAGCGTTGGTTACGCGTATAAGACAGGCAAGTGCAGTTTTGCTGCGAATGGCAGGTCTAGAATTACGTACGATTCAGATGGATTTGTAAAAGTTATTGTGTGCAAAACTACCAATATCATCTTGGGGGTCCATATTATTGGAGCACATGCGGATGTTATGATAAACGAAGCGGCTGTAGCGCTCGGATATAGGGCGACTGCGAGTGATATATACAATGTGTGTCATTCGCATCCTGACGTAAACGAAGCATTTAGAGATGCCTGTGAAGCTGCGTTGCATGTTAAGTCTTAGTTGCTTCAGGTTTAGGTTTGGCGGGCTTTCTGAGTTTCGTGCCAGACTTTCTGAATGTCGTACTAGATACAAGGTTTTTTTTGCGTGCTTTGCGCTGGTTGTGTCTTGGTTTGTCGTGGGTACAATTAAAAGCAAGCGGGCAAAAGACGAGTCTTTTCTGCAAAATGTAGAGAGTAACAGCACCTATATGGAGATTTCTGAACTGGTTGCAGAGGAGAGAGTTGTACGCAAGACTTTTGCTGCTAAAGTTTATGCGTGGAAATCTGTTGATATTGTTTCTGAAGTCAGTGGAAGCGTGAAACAAGTATTTTTTGATAATGGAACGCCAATTAATAGAGATCAGGTAATTTTGGTCGTTGATGATAGGGGAAAGGAGGGAAGGGCACAACAAGCCGAGGCACTGTTACATAAAAGAGAGCTTGAGCACGTTGCTTCGGAGTCTTTGACAAGTGACGGATATGGCACGCGCGCACATAAGTATGGTGCAGATGCGGCACTATTGTCTGCTGAAGCTGATCTTAATATGGCAAAGCTGGATCTAAATAATACGAAGATAAAGTCTCCATTTGCGGGAATTGTTGATTGGATAGTGCCTCAAGTTGGATCTTTTGTTCATATCGGACAGGTTGTTGCTAAAGTTCTCAATTTTGAGAAGCTGAAAGTTGTTGCATATTTACCAGAAGGAGATTTGATAGGGGTCAACCTTGGCGACAGTGTCGAAGTCATCTTTGATTATGCGGAGGGCCCTGCTCTGCAAGGTAAAGTAAGTTCTGTGTGTAGCGTTATTTCCGATCAAGTGGAGCTCTGCAAGGTGGAAGTTTTGATTGATGGAGGCGACAATAAAGAAATTTTTGTTGTCGATGGGGTTCCTGCGCGAGCAAAGTTTGCTGTAGGTACGGTAAATGCGCACAAGATTCCCTCGTCTGCCATTACGGTGAATGGTGATGGCATTTTGGGCATCAAGGTGCTAGATAGTGAAAATGCGGTGCATTTTGTGGACGTTGATGTAGTGGATTCCGATGATGATGGATGTATTTGGGTCACAGGAGTCCCTGATGCAGCGAGATTGATCTCTCGAGGACATGAATTAGTTATTGCTGGTTCTGCAATAATGCAAGATGTTAGCACTTAAACTGATTGCAATGACACTATCTATATCTTACAATACCTGCCATGTTGATTTTTTTGGTTAGTGGTGAGAATTAAGGAGGGCGTAGCAAGAGTAGAGGGTGTAGTCACGAAGTTGCTCAGAGATGCAGTTTTTATTGTTAAGTTAAATGATGGTTACGAAGTGATGGCGCATGCATCTGGGAGGATACGCAAAAGTAAAATACGTATTTTACTACACGATAAGGTCATTGTTGAAGTTAGTTCGTACAGTGTAAGCAAGACCGGAATGGGCAAGGGAAGAGTTGTTAGTAGATTAAGAAGTAAGGACTGACGGATGTGCTAAAGATAGAGAACTTAGTTCTTGCATCGTCTTCTAAGTATCGGCTAGACCTATTGAAGCAGATTGGAGTTGTGCCTGGTGAGATACTGTCTCCCGATGTGGATGAGTCTGTTATTGCAGGAGAGGTTCCTAGAACGTATGCGCTCCGAGTGGCAAGGAAGAAGGCTGATAAGGTTTTCTCACTAAGATCTGACAAGTTTGTGCTAGGTGCGGATACCGTTGCGTATTGTGGCAATAGGGTCATGCCCAAAACTGAAAGTAAAGATGAAGCTTTAAAATATCTGAACATGATTTCTGGTCGTAGACACAAGGTGTGTACGGCCGTTTGTCTTTGTGCTCCTGATGGTAATGTGCATGTTAGGAGTGTCGTAAGCGTAGTGCAATTCAAGAGATTGTCTGGTGCAGAGATTGACTATTATCTTCATTCCGGAGAATGGGCTGGAAAAGCCGGTGGATACAGCATACAAGGCTGGGCTGCTGGATTGGTTTCTTGGATTCAGGGATCTTACTCTTCTATAGCGGGGTTGCCGCTGCATGAAACGTATTGCTTACTCAGCAATTACTTTGATCTATTACGTATTCCTTGATAAAGGTCATGCTCCCTGATAGTATCTTGTGCGACCTCAGATAGGGGTTGCCATTTGTCACACGGTGGCGCGATGGTCTCACTTTTGTGAGTTACGCCGTGGAAGTGTAACTGTTGTATTTTGGAGTTATTCATGAAGAATTTGCCTGAATTTAGCATACGTGATCTTATAGAAGCTGGGGTGCATTTGGGGCATAAGTCGGGTAGATGGAACCCTGCTATGGCACCTTACATATATGGAGTGCACAAGTATAAGGATATTCACATAATAGACCTGAGGAAGACATTAGCGCTTCTAAAAAATGCCATGAGTGCCCTGTACGATGTAGTTGTGAAAAGAGGTAGGGTGCTTTTTGTTGGAACTAAAGTGCAGGCTTCTAACATGATAGCAGATGAGGCAATTCGTTGTGGCCAGTACTATGTGAATCACAGGTGGTTAGGTGGAATGCTTACCAACTGGGAGACTGTTTCTTTTTCTATCAAGAGATTGCTTGAATTTGAAAAATTGCTTGCTGATCCTGAAGTGCAACTTATCAAAAAGGAAAGGCTTGTCGTTGATAGGCAGCGCGAAAAACTTGAAAGATCTCTTGGGGGTATTCGTGAGATGGGTGGCTTGCCGCACATGCTGTTTGTGATAGACACGAACAAGGAACATATAGCTATAAAGGAAGCTAATAAACTGAAGATTCCTGTAGTTGCGGTTCTAGATACGAATTCAGATCCTGCGGGCATTGACTATCCTATCCCTGGTAATGATGATTCCGTTAGGTCTATAGACTTTTTCTGTAGGGCAGTGTCCAGTACAATATTGGAGGCTATACGCTCGGATTTGATGAATTCTGGAGTTAATGTTTCTGCTGTAAAGCCTGCGGGAAATAAGGCTCATATAGCGTCTGCGCTGAAATCTACCAAATCTAAAAATGAAGTGGTAGTGGAAGAGAAATCTGCTGAAGTGGATCTAAATGACGCCGTGGAAGAGACACAAAACTCTGGTGATATTTCCGCGCCTAGTGAATAGTTTTTGTTTAGTTGTTGAAGGGTTGTGGGATGAAGATTGACGTTGGGGTTCTGAAGGAATTGCGCAGTGCTACTGGTGCTGGAATAGGAGATTGTAAGGAGGCATTAGAGGCGTCTGCTGGTGATATTGATAAGGCTAGAGAGTATCTCAGAGAGAAAGGAGTTGCTAAGGCCCATAAAAAGTCCAGCAGGGATGTAGCTGATGGGCTAGTTGCTGTACACGTGGAGGGTACCAGGGGTGCCATACTGAAGTTGGGCTGTGAGACTGACTTTGTTGCTAGGAACGATAGGTTCCGGGCGTTTGCGCTGGACTTGGCGAAGCGTTTGCACGATTTTGGCTCAGAAGATCTTGATGCTTTTTTAGCTATGCCGCACGATAAAGAAGGTGGCTCCAGTATAAAAGATGAGATTGTTGGTGTTGCTGCTGTACTAGGTGAAAACGTTGTTGTGAGCAGCATAGGCGTCATTAACTTGGCATCTGAAGGGGTTCTTGCTAGCTATGTACATTCTGCTGTGGGAGCTGGTATAGGCAGGGCTGCGGCTCTTGTCACTCTAGAAGTTGAAGGCAAGCTAGATGGTGGCAGTCGTGGTGAGCTGGAAGGTTTTGCAAAGCAGATTGCAATGCATATCGTTGCTGCGAAACCTGAGTCCGTATCTATAGACTCTCTAAGTAGTAGCGTGGTTGAGTATGAGAGGTCTATGGTATCCAAGGAAGTGAAGGAATTAGGCAAGCCTGACTCTGTTGCTGAGAAGATCATAGGGGGAAGGATGCAAAAGTTTTTTGAAGACATGGTACTCATGGAACAAACGTTTGTTATTGACGGAAAAACCAAGGTATGTAATTTATTGCAGGAGCGCAGCGACAAAATTGGCTGCAAGGTGCGTGTGGCGGGTTATAAGTTGTTCTCTATATCCTAGTGTGTACAGTAATAGCCTGATTTCCTGAATTTTTATCTTCTTAGGCGCTATTCCTGAAGTTTTCTGTTTATAAGGAGAGAGCTGATCCTGCTGTTGTGTTATTGGTGTGTATGCTTAGCGTTATATCAGAAGGGTTCTTCATAAATGGGGTTATTGCAGTTCTGATAGCGGGCTTGGTAGCTGCTCCTCTGGGGTCTGTGATGGTCTGGAATAGGCTGTCATATATGGGGGATAGTATTGCGCACTCTTCGTTGCTGGGTGTGGGAATTGCCATGGTATTGCAGGTTAGTACTTCTCTCACTGTAGTAGCCATTGCAGTGGTACTTGCGATCATAATGTCGTTTGTTATAGACAAAATACACTCTATAGATGCGATTTTGAACATCATGACCAGCGTTGTTATGTCTGTGGGAATGGTGCTACTGTCGTTTGTTCCTTATTCAGGGGAAAGTGTAGTGCATTCGCTATTTGGTGATGTACTTATGGTTAGCTCTAAAGAGTTAGTGAAGATGCTTGCTATTTCCTTATTTGGACTATGTGTCATAGTTTATCGTTGGAAATATTGGGTTTTAGTTTCCATTAGTGACGATCTTGCATTATCTATGGGCATAAATGCTCGTCGCATCAAGATGGAAATCTTGGTAATTGCGTCAACTGCAGTTGTTTTGTTTTCCCAGTTTGTGGGGATACTATTGATAACTGCATTTCTAATAATACCTGCATCGGTGGCTAGAAAGCTATCAGATACTCCTATCAGGATGGTTATCATTTCTGCTATCGTTGCCTCGCTTTCGGGTGTACTCGGATTACTTTTTTCTGTAAAGTTTGATATATTTCCGGGTCCCATGACTATTATAACTTCATTTCTTTTTCTACTTGCCGCTCATGCAATTAGAAGATAGCGCCTATCCGGGCAATCCATGGATGGCATTCTATCTAAGGGTGCAGTTTTATTTTTGTGTTATAGGGCTAGCTTATAGAGCTCATAGGGGCAAAGAGCGTGTTTATTTCGGAATTTAATAGGGGTGGCAGGGGGATATAACATTGTATGGTAATGAAATACATATATAAAAATTTTGCTTTTGTAACCAAGTCTGCTTTTATCGCATCTATAGGCATTTTATTTGTCAATAGATGGGCATTTGCTAGGCTTGATAAAAAGAAGATGGTAAGAAGCCATTTGTACTCTGGGATCAGAGAGAAACATGGCGATTTAGTTATAAGTAAGTGTTTTTTGGAGAGGAGAGTTAGGAACTATTTTTCTCTATTTTGCGCTCAGGGCAAGATTGAGATAAGTGATTTATCTCGGCAAATTCAGGTAGCAAATCTTAATGAGAACAGCGGAAGTAACTTACGTAATATAGACCTAGTTATGTCGGCGTTTTGGGCGGGGCTAGCTTGTGTACTAATAGCTTTGAAAGTATTCCCTGGTAAACATGGAAGTTATAAGCACGATACGTTATTTGTAAGTTTCTTGTTTGTATTTGCTGTATTAACCGTGTTCAATTTTGGGTTTTGGATAAGATGCGGAAGAGTGGTGGAGGTTTCAAGAAAAGAATTTGAAAGGTTAGATTCCGAGTTAAAAAGAGAATATGCTCAATATTCGGGCATAATAAGGTGCGTGGAGATTTATAATACGCTTCCTTCCGAAGTAAAAAGTTGCATAAAGCGTTCAGACCACCTATCAAAAATGGTCGAGGAAAAGATTTTGTCATGCAGACTTACTGAAGAGGAAGCCAAGAAGATAGAGAGAAGGGTTATAAAATTAGGCATTGGCAGCGGCTGCATGTGCGCGTGAGTTCTCTTCTAAATGCTAAATTTAGAAGTTTCATATTGCATGCCTAATCTGCTCTATAGGTGAAATTCCTTGGTTTCTGGCGGATTATTTTTTATAATGTGCAGCAAGGATAAGGCGTTTATAGTTTGAATCTAGCCGAGAGATTTGAAGTTGTGCAAGGGTGAGGTTTACTGTGATTGCAAAGGAAGTTGAGGAAGGCAACAAGTGTAGTGAGGGTGATAGCAAGCTAAAGAGAAGAGATTTTTTGGGTATTACCACCTTATCAATGGCGTGTATGGGGCTTTTTTCATTTCTGTATCCGTTACTGAAGTCTTTAAAGCCTGCTGCGGATGTCATGGCAAATGCTACTGTTGAGGTAAATCTTTCAGGGATCAAGGAGGGGAATACAAAAATCGTCAAATGGCAAGGGAAGCCAGTGTTTGTGCGAAGGAGGACTAAGGAAGAGATAGAATACGCGCGTGCTGTCGATATAAGTAGTTTGCGTGATCCACAAACTGACGATCAGAGAACTCGTGAAGGAAGACAAGAGTGGCTAGTGATGATTGGTGTATGCACTCATTTAGGGTGTGTGCCCACAGAGGTAAAGAGTGGAGATGGTGGGTGGTACTGTCCTTGCCATGGATCTAAATATGATACATCAGGTAGAATCGTCTCTGGTCCTGCTCCTCTGAATTTGATAGTGCCCGATTACTATTTTTCTGATGATGTTACTATGGTGATAGGGAAGAAGAGTGCTGTGCAAGGTTAGATATGCTAGATGGGGAAAACGTGGAGCTTGATAGTGGCAAGAAAGGGGTATTGGCGTGGATAGAGTACAGGCTCCCTATCGGTGCTTTTTTAAAGCATCTTGCTTCTTATCAAGTTCCTAAGAATCTCAACTATGCATGGAATTTTGGATCCTTAGCTGGGATAGCATTAATACTTCAAGTGGTGACAGGCATCTTTCTTGCAATGCACTATACTCCGCACGTGGACCATGCTTTTGATAGTGTGGAACGTATAATGCGCGATGTTCATTATGGTTGGCTCATAAGATATACGCACGCTGTGGGGGCGTCTTTCTTTTTTATAGTGGTGTATATTCATATTTTTCGGGGGCTTTATTATGGTTCTTACAAAAGTCCCAGAGAATTAGTTTGGTTCATGGGTGTCATAATCTTCTTTGTTATGATGGCAACTGCGTTCATGGGTTATGTGTTGCCGTGGGGCCAGATGAGTTTTTGGGGTGCCACTGTAATAACGAATCTTTTTTCTGCAGTGCCCATTATAGGAGAGGATGTTGTAAGGTGGCTATGGGGTGGGTTTTCCGTAGACAATCCTACACTTAATAGGTTTTTTGCGCTGCATTACTTATTTCCATTTATCATTATTGGTTTGGCGGGATTGCATGTTGTTGCCCTTCATAGGTTTGGTTCTGGAAATCCCAGTGGCATTGAAGTCAAATCAGAACGTGATACCATACCTTTGTATCCGTACTACATCATAAAGGACACTATAACCTTCGGGTTGTTTTTTGTTTTTCTATACTTTTTCGTGTTTTACGCACCTAATTACTTGGGACATCCTGATAACTACATAGAGGCTGATCCCATGATCACTCCCGAGCATATAGTGCCTGAGTGGTACTTTTTGCCTTTTTATGCTATGTTACGGTCCATTCCGGACAAATTGTTAGGTGTTGGTACCATGTTTGGTGCTATAGCGGTGTGGTTCTTGCTACCCTTCTTAGACAGATCTAAGGTGAAAAGTGGCAAGTATAGGCCTATAATGAAGGGGTTCTATTGGGTTTTTGTAGCGAATTTTTGCTTTCTAATGTGGATAGGGGGGCAAGAGGCTAAGGAGCCTTTTATATCGCTTGGTAGAGCTTCTACTCTCTACTATTTTTCGTACTTTTGTATAGTTTTGCCTCTTTTATCGAAATATGAGAGGTGTAAGGAGCTTCCTGATAGCATAAGTGACACTGTGCCGGAGATGAAATAATATGTTTAGGTGGGCCGCATTGTTTTTGTGCGTAATTTTTGTGCTAAGTTTTTACTCTCCGGGTCATGCGAAGCATGGCCCACGCGGCAACGAAATGGATGTTCCCGAATGGAAATTTTCGGGAGTATGGGGTATGTTTGACAGGCAGTCTGCGCAGCGTGGATACCAAGTCTACAGAGAGGTATGTTCTAATTGTCACTCTATGAAGCGCATAGCGTTCCGTAATTTAAAGGAGATAGGATTTACTGATGAGGAAGTGAAGTCTATAGCCAGTTCCTACAGCATTAATGATGGGCCTGATGAATCCGGGAACATGTTCGAAAGGCCCGGAATACCATCAGATTATTTCCCTAGCCCGTTTCCTAACAAGGAGGCAGCGTCTGCCGCAAATAATGGTGGTTATCCACAAGACCTTTCGCTTATGGTAAAGGCGAGGCATAAGGGTGCAACTTACATCTATGCACTTTTAACTGGCTATAAGAGTGCAGAGGCAGATGAGAATGGGCTGTACACAAATGAGGCATTTCCTGGCAATAAAATTGCTATGCCTCCCCCTATCTCCGAAGGCATAGTTAGCTATATGGATGGAACGCCACCTACTGTGGAAAATATAGCACGTGATGTGGTAAATTTCTTACAATGGGCTGCGGAGCCCGAAATGGAACAAAGAAAAAGGCTAGGTATTAAGATAATAACTTCTTTAATCGCCGGCACCTTGCTTGTCATAATAATTAATACCAGATTGTGGAATAATCTTCGTAAGTAAGGAGCTTGTAGGATCTAAAACTCCTGCAGGGGATATATTTTGCAAAACTCATGCCAAGAAGCGCGAACACTATAATCAGGCCCATAGGGAGTTGTGACATTATTTACAGCGACGCAGTTGCTCCAGTAATCCTTTTACAATATAGGGAATAAAGCGCTCACATTTCGGGACTACGTGAACCGAAAAACATTACAATTTTTACGATACTGTACCAAGGAGAGTAATTGCAGAAGATATGTATGCAAATAAGTGCATATTTTAGTTGTATAACTTTCAAGAATAATGTACGCTGGCGCAGCGTATTGCTTTTCGGGAGTGGATTGTGCGGATACTGTCGGTTTTGTTCGTGTTTTACTTAGGTCTGTTTTCTGGACTTGTGTTTCCTGATCTTGCACGAAGTGGTGTAGCTCGTGATTATGGTGGCAACAACGAGGGTGATGCTTTTTCCTTTAATGGAAGGATCATGTTTTACAACTGGGGTGATATGGCTGATGTCCCCGGCAAGGTGAAAGGTGGAGAGTGGCCAGCGTTAAGAGATTTTTTGAGATCTAAGGGAAGGGAGAAGGGTACGAGTATAGGCGCAGATTGTGACTTCTTGGGCAGTATGTCTATGGAGTATCTAAGTGACACTGGAACCCTTTACGGTGTGCGCTTTCAGTTAACAATACCTGAGATTGCTAATTCCATAGATGAAGGAAAGGCCATAGTCAATAACGGTAATAGTGCGTTTATTGTGACCCCTTTTGGGAAGTTTTCTGTGGGGTATCAAGAGGGTGTGGAATCGGCGTTTGCCGATGTAGGAAGGAAGCAAGGTGAGGTTTTTGATGACTTTGTAGGGGGAAGAGATCCTACACTCATGAAGTATAAGCTACCTCTCCTTAAGGGAGATTTTTTTAAGAGTCAGGAAGGTCAATGGCTTTTACACAATTCTGTTATTCTTTATCCAGGCCTGTATAGTGAGAATATCTTTAGAGCTAATAACCACTTAAATTACCACGGTTCCAGTAGGTATAGTAAATACTACGTGAATAGTCTTCCCTTTAGAGTCTCTTACCAGTCTCCAAAGGTGTATGGAATGAGATTTGGACTGAGTTTTTCTCCTTGGGGGTA
>NZ_JAWLNY010000017.1:0-18386 GCF_036903315.1 Anaplasma bovis
GCCGTCTCTCGGTTGTTGTTTCTATATCCACCTTAATTTAGCGAGTCATAGACTTAATATGCGTCGTATCTGTGTAACCTTGCTGCAAAAAACACAGGGCATCCTGCCATTGAGTGGTCAATTACAATTCCCTAGTGTAAGCAGACACATCAAGTATAGGGAGCCTGCGCTCGCTCACCTAAGAAAACTATAACAATAGGGCTCAATAAAACAGATACGACTTATACGTAGTGATATTCCAGTACTTGATCTTCTCCCCTGCACACCAATTGCCCGTAGAAATGGCAGATTTCGTAGAATGGAATCCCACGCGATAAGATAACGTGCTTCTATTCCCCTGTACGCCACTTAGGTCTATCTTCTGTGTATATGTTGTGATACACTCAACACCGGTGTGGTGGTGTGTTACGTGTTCAATAGGAGTTTTAAGGAGCTATACTCGAGGTTGTTTGCCGATTTGGATAATACCTTGTCGGAGCAATACAATCTACCATTGCATGAGGAGTATGGTTTGGAGTCTGATGAGGAAGTTGTCCACTACTTAGCAGCCAAATTATCCGATATATCATCCACAATGCGTGCTGCAAAAAGCACCTTGCCTGTTCAATTTCTTCACCTCCCTCCAAATCAAATTACATATTCGCTACTCTACTGGGTGGAAGCAAACACCGCTATTATGCGCATTACCCTTCTACGCACACTAAGCGTGGTAACTAGTATCAACAGAGGGTCTAATTTACATTTACGTGTTTTTGAACTTGATATGGTCACGAATGATCTCCTGGCTGAGATGTACCAAATTTTAGAAGAATTGGGGTCATTTTTGTATTTTAGGAATAGAAACGACATTCACTATATTTCAAATCTACATTTGGTTTTAGAAAGCGCCATTTCCGCGATTTCGCATTGTATAATGATTCTACAGTCGGCCTGTTCGCAAAAAATTGCACTTGATCTTGATATTGAAGTGGAAGAAAGACTCTTTAGGGAAGAGGTCCTTGAAGCTGACGAAGGCTTTGGAGAAGATCCTATAATAAAAGAGGAGGATCGGGAAAAAGCGGCCAGTGAAGGGCTTCAACGAGAATGCATAAATAGTTCTGTGGTCTTTAGTGCCCGTAGGTCTACACATGTACTTGCTTGTTGCATGATGCTATGCGCCCCTCAATCCTGTGGCGACATTGAGACCCAACGCAGCGTCGCGGAAATTCATACTATTACAGAGTCACTCCTCACTACTTCTCTGCTACTAGCATGGCATGTTCCTACAAGGTTCAGATCAATGGCTGCGGGAGTTGTGGCAGATAAGTCATTCGCGGTAAAGGAACAACTTTTCCACATTACAGATCTATTAGCAACCCGTAATCGCCAGCCACTTGACGGAGAAAGTGCGGTATGTGCAACAAAAAGCTCTTCCTACTGCTGCGACTTCTTGACGAATTCCCCCTCCACCACGTTTGAGGTTCTCAAATCTATCGTAGTTAATACCTGCGACATGCTTTTTGATGTTGCCTATGCTTACGAAGTACATACTAGTAACAGACCCACAAGTGAATTGCCTTGGCACATTCGCAAGCCATTTAAGAACTATTTTGTCATTTTTAATTTAGCAGAAGCCACGTTCTTAACTCACCACATACTTCACGTGATGGAGCTTAACCTGCAAAAAAATGTTGGAAAGATGCGGTACATTGAGAAAACATATGGTGCGTTGGACGCGTGTACTCTGATGATGAGCACAGTAACTATATCCTCCCGTAAGGCAGTGGATTTAGTAAAAAAAGCGGAGAGTGATTTTGACTCTGCCCTATCCACGTTGTTCCATCTGGGAGGGGAGGATTTTGTAGAAAAATTTTTGTGTATATCAAGATCCAGTGAAGAAAATAGTCAGCTCAGCCGGCAAGATGCGAACATATGTGCACGCATGTATGAAATTGCGCAGCACGTTCGCAATGCTTGTTACAGGCTTCAAAGTTTAAAGAAATACGTTCACCTACTGAGAATGCATGATAAACCACGCCCCCTTCAGTGCATCAATAACGTGTACCTGTGCTGCACTAGGGTTTTTGACATGCTATTACATGAAGACTATCATGATTACGCTTGGAATGTAGGTTGCAGATCTACATTGCCAGTACTTCCTGGGGAGCTTCCAGACAAGGTAGATAGATATGAACTCCTGCATGGTGACGACGCATCATGTGTGTTTTTCTCAAGTGCGATGCTAGACGAGGCATTAAATCCCGCAATCTTAGAGAAATTAAAACTATACAGAGATTTAGAAAAACAGCCTCCCAGTACTTTCCTGTCATCTATTTTTGGAGTTGTACAACGTGTACAGGACTGGTTATTACATGAGGGGCCACACTCGTGCCCTAGTTCACAAATCTCTGTTATCTCCACCACTAGTTTGTGCAAGATGACTCAAGAATACATACTACGTATCCCATTTATAGGCACGTACATCACCGACATCTGCTGCAGTAGGGTATACGAGATGGAATGCAGATCTTTTCCTCTAGTAAATTATCGCGCTTTACCACTTTAAGTATGTCGTGGTAATATCACACAAACCAAACCTATAAAAAATGCCCTTAGCCTAACAGTTGCTGTTTTTTTCCTAGTCCCAGGAATACGTACTACACATCCCATTTATAGGCACGTACGTTACTGATATCTCCTGCAGCAGGGTATACGAGATGGAATGTAGATCTTTTCCCTTAGTCAATTACCGTGCTCTACCGCTTTAAGTATGCAGTAGTGATCTCCGCATAAACTTAACAACAATATGCGTGGCACAGCCCTCTAAGTTGCCGTCTTCTCCCAATTGCCTTCGTTCAAGTATGTCACATCTTTGTATCAGCTTGTCACTCCGTATATCTCCTTGTAGAGGCTCTTTTCTCTATCGTGCTTTAGTGCCATATGTCTATAAAAGTCTGCACACACTGCGCTTAATTTTTCTATATCTCCATAGTCGCTATTGGCAATCAAAAACCTCTTATCACCAGTTCTCATGTCCTTATGTACCTGGTCTAGCAACCCCAATAGTTCACTTTCTACAGCTTGCAGGCACTTGAATCTCACTATATCGAGCTTATTTAGTGATTCTACCTCCTTTTGTATAACGGCTATAGCCTGCATTTTGAGCTCAATAACGTATTCCAGAAACTTATGCATGTATCTCTCCCTACGCGGACCAGATACCACATCCTCTCTTCCTGATATTAATATTGTATTAGCTATGACTACCGAACGCTATAATTCGTCACTTCGTCGTCCTTGCGTACTTCTTTCTTTCGTTAGGATCCAGCAGTTTCTTCCTTAACCTCAGAGACTTAGGAGTACATTCCACTAACTCATCATCGTTTATGAAGCCTATCATCTCCTCTAAGCTCATCACTTTCGGTGGAACCAAGCGCACAGCCTCATCAGAACCAGCAGCCCTTATGTTTGTGAGATGCTTACCCTTCAGAACGTTCACTTCAATGTCATTACCCCTGCTATGCAGACCCACTATCATCCCGCCATAGACCTTATCTTGAGGCTTGATGTACATGCAACCCCTATCCTGTAAATTGAAAATTGCATATGCTACAGCTTCACCCTGTCCTGTAGATATCAAAACCCCGTTTATCCTTCCTGGTATGCTACCCTTGTGCTCAGCATAACCATGAAAAAGACGATTCATTATACCAGTACCTCTGGTATCTGTAAAAAACTCGCCGTGATAGCCTATAAGACCTCTAGATGGAATCAAGAACGTCATCCTTATCCTACCCTTGCCGGAAGGAGTCATATCCTGCATATCTCCCTTGCGGAAGCTAAGCTTTTCCATCACTATCCCGCCATACTCCTCGTTAACATCGATAATGACCTCTTCTATAGGCTCTAATAATGCACCCCCCTCCTTACGAAAAAGCACCCGTGGCCTTGATACTGATAACTCAAACCCTTCACGCCTCATTGTCTCTATGAGTACACCAAGCTGTAACTCTCCTCTACCACCCACTTCGTAAGAGTCTGTCCTATCGCCCTCTTTCACGGTAATGGCAACATTAGTCTCCGCCTCCGCGAATAATCTATTCTTTATGACAGTAGAAGTAAGCTTCGTACCTTCTGTGCCGGCCAACGGCGAGTCGTTAACGCCTATGGTTATCGCCATTGTAGGAGGATCAACAGGCGTAGACTCTATAGGAGAATTTAGAGAAACATCGACTATGCTATCAGACACCGATGCCGCTTCTAACCCGGCTATAGCTATTATATCACCAGCATTTGCTTCTTCCACAGGGACCCTCTTTAGCCCCGAAAAAGAAAGCAATTTCGTAAGTCTTCCGCTTTCTACTACCTCTCCGCTCAAGTTCAAAACTTTAACCTGAGAGTTTACCTTAGCCTTCCCAGAATATACCTTACCAGTCAGCACCCTGCCTAAAAACTTATCGGATTCAAGCAAAGTCAATAACATGCTGAATGGAGCATCCAAATCGTATTCGCGAGACTGTATGTGCGTCAGAATTTCGTTAAACAGAGGAGTGAGGTCTTCTCTCTTGTCGCCCAAATCCTTTATGCTCCAACCTTCTCTACCTGAAGCATACAATACTGGAAAATCCAACTGCTCACTCGTAGCATCAAGATTTATAAAAAGCTCATATATTTCTTCTAGTACCTCATCTATCCTGCTATCAGGACGATCTATCTTGTTTATGATGACTATGGGCAACAATCCCGCCTTTAATGCTTTTGAAAGCACAAATTTTGTCTGCGGCATAGGTCCTTCGGCCGCATCTACCAGTAACAGCACCCCATCAGCCATAGAGAGTACTCTCTCAACTTCTCCACCAAAGTCGGCATGCCCAGGAGTGTCTATTACATTTATTTTGTGATTTTGCCAATTAATGGCAGTACATTTAGCAAGTATAGTAATACCTCTTTCACGTTCGAGGTCATTACTATCCATTACCCTATCAACGACATCCTGGTTGTCTCTAAAAGCCCCACTCTGCCTTAACATACTGTCCAACAACGTAGTCTTTCCATGATCCACGTGAGCTATAATAGCCAAATTGCGGACAGAATCGTAAGTAGAAGACATAACAACTCACACGTTCCTTGCTGTAATTGCTAAATCTATATGATTCAGACAAATAATCAACGATAAACTTCTACTTCATCTGGTGGAGTAGTTGGGGATTTTTCAAAAAAAGTGTACTGGAAGTCCTCATTTTCTGCATCGAATCTCACTTCGACCTTACCTCCGCGTACCAATTTTCCAAAAAGCATCTCCCATGCCAGGCGTTTCTTTAGTTTCTGAGCTATGATAGCTTGCATCTTCCTGACGCCGTAGTCTTCTTTGCCACCTATCTTAGAAAGATACCTCACGGATTCATCATCTATATCTATGCTGACACCCTTCTTTAGTAGCTGCTCCTTAAGCTCATCTAGAAACTTATATACAACCCTTACTATGGTTTCGTCAGACAAATTTGAGAACACGACAATCGCATCAAGTCTATTGCAAAACTCGGGGCCGAAAATCTTCTCCATAGTTTTATTTTCACCGCCAGCATAGAAGCTACGATCCCTGGCAAAACCCATGGTACCATTACCAAACTCTACAGCATTCGCATTTGTGGTAAGTATTATAACTACATTCTTAAAACTCACCTTCCTACCGTAAGTATCAGTAATGCACGCATAATCCATCACTTGCAGCAGTATGTTGCATAAGCTGTTATGAGCTTTCTCTATCTCGTCAAGCAACAAGACACTATACTGATTCTTAGCTATGGCTTCAGTCAATAGCCCCCCTTGGTCATATCCTACATATCCCGGAGGTGCACCTATCATACGAGCTACAGCATGCGATTCCTTGTACTCAGACATGTCAAAGCGGATCAGCTTCATACCCATACTCTTGGCAAACTGTTTAACCAGCTCAGTCTTCCCTACTCCGGTAGGCCCAGCAAACAAGTAACTTGCCATAGGCTTGTCAGCACTGCGTATACCGGCTTTTGCTATTCTCATTGCATCCACCACTTGAGTTATCGCAGCATCCTGACCAAAGACCACTTTTTTCAGATTTTCCTCTAAATTCTTTAGCTTTTGCATGTCATCCCCTTCGAAAATATTTCCGCAGGGAACTTCACTAATCTTAGACACTATGGCTTCTATATCCTTACCTGTCACTATAGCCCCGCCAGCAGAGCCTCTCAGCTTGCTATACACACCAGCCTCATCAAGAACATCAACGGCCTTATCTGGCAACATTCTGCCCGCTATATATCTATCAGAAAGCTCCGCAGCGTACTTTATCGCCTGATTCGTGTACCTAACATCATGGTAAGCTTCATAATAAGACTTTATTCCACCGAGTATTTGTATAGTTTCCTCTACCGTCGACTCATCGACGTTGATCTTTTGATATCTCCTAGCCAATGCACGATCTTTTTCGAAATTGCCGTTGTACTCCTTGTACGTAGTAGCGCCTATACATCTTATGGATCCCCTAGCAAGCGCAGGTTTTAACAAATTACTGGCATCTAGAGGACTGCCACTGGTCGACCCAGCGCCAACTATAGTATGAATCTCATCTATGAATAGAACTGCATTTTTCTTGTTCTCTATGGCCTTAACCACAGACTTTATACGTTCCTCAAAGTCCCCACGGTATCTAGTGCCAGCTAAAAGTGCTCCCATATCCAGAGAGTATATTTCTACATTTCTCAATTGAGAAACTATATCACCTTCAACTATTCTGAGAGCTAAACCCTCTACTATAGCTGTTTTACCAACTCCAGAATCACCAACATATAAGGGATTATTCTTCCTTCTACGCAACAAGACTTCTATGGTCCTTTCTTGCTCGTATTTACGGCCTATCACGTAATCTATCTTACCTTCCCTAGCAAGATCATTTAGATTCACACAATACGCGCTAAGCGTATCTCCCTCCTTCAGTACGTTACTTTTTCCAATATTAGGAAACGAAGTGGACGGCTCTTTCTTCGAGTACTCAATACCTTTTTGGTAATCTGGGCACTCGTAGCCTTCCTCTTCAGGCTCCCCACCCGAAACGCACCCCATTACGTCTATGTACTTTACATTATGCTCATTGAGAAAGGAGAATCCGTACGAATCCTTTTCTAAGAACATTTCTGCCAATACATCCACGCCATTTATTTCGTATCTACCCAAAGCATGCGCATGTACAACAGCTCTATGAACCACCTTCTCAAACGACCTGCTCGCTCTCACGTCCGACACGTCTTGAACGGTAGCTGTAGAGACCTCGTATCTGAGGAAATTCATGACAGTAATCCTCAGTCTGTCCACCGATACCCTACACGCATATAGTACACGTCTTACATCAAGATCATCAGTAAGAGCCAGTAACAAATGCTCTAAAGTTGCACATTCATGTCTAAAATCAAACGCTATTGCTATAGCTCTACGCACGGTAGCTTCAAGATTCTTAGATAGCACAGAGGACACCTTTAAACTTCTGAGGCCAGGGTAGCATCCAAGCATTAAAATATGCTGAAAACAAATTTTTTCGTGCTCAAATGGTGTACAATGTTGATTGTGATATGGCGGTAGATAAGTATACGCAATGCATTATTTTGCTAACACAGCATTGGAGTTTTCTACTCTTCTTGTATTGGAAATGATCCTCGGAGTAGATAACCTAATCTTCATTTCTATAGTAACGAAACGGCTTCCACAAAGCGTACAAAACAAAGTGCGTATCTGCGGACTCAGCCTGGCACTAATAATGAGATTTGCTATGTTACATGGAGCATCATATTTATCATCTATTAATGAAAAATCTCTCTCATTCTTGAACGTAAACATCTCCTATCACGATGCGTTTCTAATAGCGGGAGGAATATTTCTAATATTCAAAAGTACCAAAGAGATATGCGAGGAGATCTTTAAAAAATCTGTAATTCAGGTACGCAAAGCGGATGCCATCTTACCAGCCGTACTGCAGATTATAGGAATTGATATCGTCCTATCCATAGATTCAGTGATATCAGGCATAGGTATAACGGACAAAATCATCCTCATAGAAATAGTGTTCTTCATATACACCATAACAGCAATACTCCTTTCAAAAGGCATCTGTGAAACAGTCCACAAACACAATAGCCTGAAGATAATAGCTCTACTGTTCATAGGACTGCTGGGTATACTCCTAGCACTAGAGGGAGTAGGAATCTACATATCACACAAATATCTGTATTCCATGTTAGCTCTTTCCATTATGGTAGAAGCAGGAAGATATCTGTGGAAACAAAGGCTGAGAAGATGACAACGCTCTATCATTAATAGAGTTGCTATGAGTAGGAAAATGGCCTACTCGTGCTCTTTTGAACACTCTGCAAATACATCTCCCATTTCAATTAGATGATAGAATCCTTCATCCAGCTTAAAATACAATCTTGGAACGTATCTAAGCTTCACATACTTAAATACTAGCCTTCTTATGAGCTTAGAAGCGTCGTTCAGCGTGAGCATTATTTCTTCTCTACCTTCACTCGCTGAGCCACCAATAACTACAAAGACAGTTGCTTCCCTTAAATCTTCACTTACCCTCACATAGGAGACAGAAACAACCTTACTTATGTCGTAAAATTCTTCCAAAAACATCTGTGAAAGCGCCCTTTTTAAGACCGAAGACACCTTAAGGCTTCTGAAATTAGTGGGACCGAAATCAATCACTATATCCCTCTAGCACGTTCCACAATGTCCAAAACTTTGATAGTGTCACCCACAGCAATGTCCTTTATACCCTCTATGAGAACACCACATTCCAATCCATGTGTGACTTCCTTGACATCATCTTTGAATCTTCTTAAGGCCCTGGCTGTACCCCTGTATATGGCAGCATCACCCCTACAGACGTCTATCACACTACCACGCGTAATAGCACCATCAGTGACATAACACCCCACGACAATGCCACTCTTGTTACCAGAAAACACCTGCCTCACCACAAGAAGTCCAACTTGCACTTCCTGTATTACTGGCTTCAACCTGCCGGATACCATGTCCCTCAAGTCATCAGTAAGATCATAAATAACCTGATAGTCCCGTATATCGACGTTCTTAGTTCTTACCAAATCTCTAGCTTGCGCATCAATCTTAACATTGAAGGCCATTATGATAGCCGAAGATACCTCTGCAAGCAGAACATCAGACTTTGTAACATCCCCCACTTCTTTGTGCAGAACGTTAAATTTTACCTCTTCATGTGATATCTGAGCAATGGCGAACAGCACAGCCTCCAAAGAACCTATAACATCCGCCTTCAGAATTATGTTAACCTCTTCTACGTTGTTATCTATGCCTGACAAAATTGACCCATCGAAACTTCTCCTGCTCGTGTTAGGAGATTCATCAGTATGAAGTACTATCTCAGCTTTTCGCGTCAATAAGGCCCTAGCATGCTTCTCAGATGGCACAACAACAACAGTATCTCCGGCTTTTGGCACAGCACTAAACCCCAATACTCTCACAGGCGTGGAAGGAAATGCCGCACTCACAGACATATCAGCATCATCAAACATGTTACGCACTTTCCCGTATGCGCCATCACCTACAACAATCACGTCCCCTTTTCTAAGAGTACCTTTTTGAACTATAACGGTTATAACTACGCCACATCCCCTATCAACCTTGGATTCTATGACCACCCCCTGCGCCCTACAATCCACAGGGGCTTTCAATTCTAACATCTCAGCAACAAGCAATATTGCAGACTTTAGCTTGTCCAAATTCTCTCCAGTTTTAGCCGATACTGGAACAAGGATGACATCTCCACCCAACTCCTCAGAAACTACACCATGCTTCAATAGTTCATTAGAAATCCTAGCTACGTCCGCATCACCCTTATCTATCTTATTTACCGCAACCACCATATCCACACCCGCAGCCTTAACGTGGTTTATAGACTCAATAGTCTGCGGCATAACTCCATCATCCGCGGCAACAACTAAAACTACTATATCGGTGACGTTGGCCCCCCTAGCACGCATATCTGCAAACGCCTCATGCCCAGGCGTATCAAGAAGAGTAATTTTTTTCCCATCAACATCTATCTGATATGCACCTATATGCTGAGTTATCCCCCTGAACTCCTGCTCAACAACCCTAGACTTACGAAGAACATCCAATAAAGACGTCTTACCATGATCAACATGCCCCATAACAGTGACCACAGGAGGCCTAGGTTCAACGGCAAAATCGCAATCACTGCCCACATCCAGAATATCTTTCACCACCTGAACGTTATCAATGACCTTGGGACGATGTCCAAACTTTATGGCAATCTCAGAAGCTATCTCATGACCTATCTTAGTATCCACATTGGCTTCAATCCCCACATGCCTAACAACACGCAATACGTCATCAACCTTCTCGGCCATAGCCATAGCCAAATTGCGAACACTTATTTTGTCTTCTATGGTGATTTCCTTAGATATCCTAGTACGACCACTATTGAAGCTTGCCCCTCTACGCTTGTTGCTGGGAGCACGCAATACACATCTATCGTCAATTCCACTCAAAGCGTTCTCTATATCTAACTTAGAGTGCTTAGGAGAAGATTTGGCTGACACTACTTTTTTCGCGCCACCCTCCTTCTCTTTCACCTTACGAGACGAATACTTTTTGTTCTTATCATCGTGGGCACCCCGAGAGGAAGGCCTTCCAGGTGCGTCTGGCACAATTTCAGCAGTAGGTACTACGTGAGCCATATCAGTAGCCCCACTTCCCGTAATAGCATCATTTTCAACAGTCTCTACATGCGCACCATCTTGCGCAGAAACTTCTTCCGCCTCTACGGGAGAAGCCGCACTCTCTGCTTGCTGCAAAGAAGCTAATCTTTCTTTTTCCTGACTTACACTATCTGCCATGTTTATGGCATTGATCCTGAAAAGCTGCTCCTGCGCGGTCAGCCCTCCACCATTCATAGATCTACTCTCTACGCCAGAAGAAACTCGGCCACCTAACTCAGGCGACACTTTCTTCTTTTTGCTGCGTACCTCCACAGTTGTAAAAGGCTTTCCTGCCGTAGAAGCCTTAGCAAGAATGGGAGCGGCTTTCAGCCTATCACCAAGCTTTAAAGTAAGACGCTCACGCTTACCGGGAGCACCCCCCTCCTCTACCTTCTCAACATCACTCATCTGCAGTACCCGGAAAATCTAAACCCAACCCACTCTTCTGCGAGACTCCAAAATTATGGAATCCACCTGCTCTTTACTCAGCCTTACTCTGGGAACAATATCACAAAATTCATCAGTACACAGCGAAGCAATATCCTCAATACTCTTTATGCCATTCTCATACAACTTTACAATATCCTCCACTTCCAAGAAGGGCAGCTGCTTAATCTCTTCACTAACAGAAAAACTCTCAAGCAACTCCTCAGCCTCTTTACGCCTGCGCACAAGACATTCAGAAGCCCTCATCTTCAACTCTGAAGCTATTTCCTCATTAAATCCATCAATAGCCGCTATATCAGCAACTTCTGCATTATCTATGTCCTCAATACTAGAAAAGCCTTCGCTCACCAAAAGCTGTCCTATAATTTCTTCAACATCAAGATCATCAACAAAAATCTTGGCCCCGGCACTAAGTTCCTTAGCCTTCTTCGTCGACTCTGTCTCATCACCCACGACATCTAGATCCCATCCTACCAACTCGGAAGCGAGCCTAATATTCTGCCCATGTCTACCTATAGCCAAACTCACTTGGCTCTCAGGGACTACCAATTCTATCTTCTCAACATCTTCGTCTATAATAACTTTCACAACCTCAGCGGGAGCAATCGCGCTAACCACAAATTTAGCCAGGTCGGAAGAATACAAAACAACGTCTATCTTTTCACCATGGAGCTCCGCCACTATGTTCTGTATCCTGACACCCCTTGCACCTATACATGCACCCACAGGATCAACATTCTTATCCGAAGAGAAAACAGCAACCTTAGACCTGGATCCAGCGTCCCTAGCTAAAGACTTGATGCTGACGACTCCATAATAAACCTCCGGTATCTCCTGCTTGAACAGCAGCTCCATAAACCTCTTGCTGACCCTAGAAAGAAAAACCTGAGGACCAAATGGCTCTTGGCGCACATCCTCAACGTGAGCCTTCACCCTGTCATTGGGCCTGAAAACCTCTCCCCTTATGGTGTTATACACAGGGAGATAACCCTCACTACCATTCAAATCAACAATTACATTGTTGTACTCTACTCTCTTGACAACCCCGTATACCAAATCCCCCACGCGGTCCTTAAACTCTTCGTACTGCCTTTTTCGCTCTTGCATCACGATGAGCTGAGCTATCTTCTGCTTCGCAACCTTCGCCGAGTTATAATCAACATCAAGAGGAGGCAATGCTTCCATCAGGATATCACCTACCTGAACGTCTGCATTCTCAAGTTGCGCATCCGACAACCTTATAAGTTTGTACCTATCAACTTCGTCTTCGGGTATCCCATACTTCTCATGGTCAAACGTCATATCGTCACATACCACTAGCACCTGTCTGGCAACCGATATGACCCCAGTCTTACGATCTATGGAAACCTTTACCTTGCAATCCCCATACTTACCCTTACTGACTACCTCTAATGCTTGCTCTATCGCCTCTACAACAACCCCGAGGTCAAGACCCTTCTGCTCAGCAACATCCTTCGCAACTCTGATAAGCTCCAGATTGTCAAAATTATACAAACTAACCATAAAACCCCTTGCACGAGCCAGAAACACCCTTTACACCTTGATTGCAGAGACAAGATTCTCACATACTAGTCCGCGAGGCGATTCTACTTACGAAGCCCCCATGAGTCAAGACATTTTTCCCCGAAAAGCCGGAGAACTGCCGCTTTGCGCGCGTCGTAAAACCACCATTGAACCCATCCTATGCCTAATCAGATTTTGCCCTCAATATCAATACCGCAGGCGTAAACAACAACATGATCCCTGAGCTCAACAATAAGCCCATGGAGATGGTGCTAGACAGCTCAAACCATAGCTGACTAGAAGGAGAATTATAGAGTATCCTCCCTGACACGAAATCTATACCTATTTTTAGCACCATGGGCAACAAACCTAGCACACCAGTAATAACGGTAAGAAAAATAGGCCTTAACCTTGAGAGCGCAGCTTTCACTGCAGCATCCCTAAGATTACATCCATTTGCTAGATTTATGCGAAACGCGTCGACGAGTAATATGTTGTTATTCACCGCAACTCCCGCAAGAACCACGATTCCCACACCGCCCATCACTACTCCCAATACCTTATAGGTTACCAAAAACCCGAAGAATACACACATGGTAGACAGGAAGACCGATGTCATAATTACAAACACATAGTAGAAGTTGTTTAGTTCCCACATTAGCACGAGTATCATGAGCAAGAGCACCACTACAAATGCCTTTACTAGGAAAACCTTAGATTCCTCCTGGCTTTCCATTTCTCCCACGAACTCCACCATTACCTCATGACCAACTTTGTCCCTAAGCACCTTTTTTAGGTAATCAACTCTCTCTGAAAGCAAGTACCCCGGCGCTAAGTAGGAGGAAATAGTCAAAGCTCTAACGCCATTCACGCGCTTTACGGCACTTATCTCATGTTTTGCCTCTTTTTTTATGAGAGAAGAGATGTGCCGAGTCCCGTACGGTGTGCCTATCATAACATTGGACATATTTGTCAATGTTCTATGATCTGCGGGAAATCTCGCCACTATATCAAGCTCATCGGTGTACCCCGTGGGATAATACTTGCCCACTACAAGCCCGTCGGTGATCATCTTCAGGAACTGCCCTATAAAACCAGCGTCTATTCCCAAGGAATGTGCTTTCTTCCTATCAACATTGATGACCCATTCGGTCCCAGCAACAAAATCATCCATGTGTACACCAACAAAACCTTGAGATTTTGTCATTGTGGCTTTTAAAACGCTGGCGGCCTCCTGAAGAAGAGATACATTATGCGATCTCAAGTTAAACTCTAATGGCTTTCCCTTATTAGGCTTCATGTTTTCGTACTGTATGTCAAAAACTACGCCCTTCATCCCTTCTAACTCGGAAAAGATATTGGCTAGTACCTTTTTTGAGCTATCACGCACAAACCAATCCGTAAACTCGATGTGAACCTCGCCTATAGTTCTGTCATTCGCGAAAGCCCTGACACCATTGACACAACGAACATAGAAGGACCTCACTCCCTTCACATTTCTTATCCTTGTACCTATTTCTTCCGCTATCTCACGCTTTTCGTTCATAGATAAGTTGTTGTCACCCTTAACAATTACAACTGCCCTATCTGGGTCGACATCAGGAAAAAATTCTATACCAGGCCCAATTGTAAAGTACACCACACACGAGAGCAGCAACGTAGACACTACTCCACACACAAATTTTCCAGGATGATCCAAAACAACGTTCAAAACTCTCTGATAGTGGAACGCTGCCCTTCCCAAACCACTAATGTCTGCATCTTTTGTCACAATCTTTGGTTTTTCTTTATCATCTCCCCTACAAAATACCGCTCCAACAACTGGGATGAACACAGTAGCCATTATCCACGATCCCACTAGCGCAGAAATCGCAACAGCAGGTATATACTTAATAAACTCCCCGACAATGCCAGGCCAGAATAGCAATGGTATATACACCACCAACCTTACCGCTGTCGACGCGGTAATAGGCTTGAACAGCTCATATACTGCCTCCCTATAGGCATCCATCTTACCCATTCCATAAGCCATTTTTCTATCCGCATATTCATTGATGACTATTGCATCATCTACGAGCATGCCTACTGCCATGATCATGGTAAATAGGATTACAATATTGAGAGTAAATCCCATGAAATAGATGGCTATCACAGCCATAAGAAACGAAATTGGAACAGATAACGCCGTGAGTATTGCAGTGCGCACCCTCATGAATATCATCATGATCGCAAGCACCAACAGCATTGAGAATATTACTGTATTCTCCAACTCACGCAGTATACCCCTTACTTCTTTAGACTGGTTCCAGAGCACCTGCAGAGACATTCCATGAGGCAGAGTAACATCTTTAAAAACCTCCATCACCTGCCTTGTCACAAGCGCGATATCGCTGTCAGTATTTTTTGAAATTTCTAGTACCACACACGGTTTACCGTCAATCAGTATGAGTTCATTCGTCTGCTTTGCAACTAGCTTAACCTTCGCAACATCACCTACAGTTATGAACCTATCCCCATAGGATTTCAGTACCAAATTCTTTATTTTCTCGTGACTGTCTAAGCTCTCTCCAATCTTGACTTTATGGCTACCAAAATTAGACTCGAGAACCCCATATTCGACAAACGCATATTCCCTTCCTACAGCGCGCTGTATGTCACCAATACCTATTCCATGATTGTTCATGAGCTCTGGAAGGAACTCTAACTCAATAACGTAGTCCTGCAGACCCGATATATTGACTTTGTGCACTCCCTTTAGAAACTCTATTCTTGACCGCAATTTTAGTGCAACATTTGATAGCTCACGAGTCATTACATCGCTAACTAAAGCTATTTTTAATATCGGTAGCAATCCCAAATTAATCTCATCTGCAGTAAGAGAAACAAGTTCCCCAGGTAATTCCGAGCGTAACGCGCTCAATTTGTAGTGCACTTCTTCTATTGCGGTTCTCATGTTTGATCCATGTTCAAATTCCAGCGCTATAGACACAATTCCATCTCTAACAATGGAAATGACTCTTACAATTCCCGGAATTGACTTCACCTTTCTCTCTATAGGCCGTGCAAGCAATTTCTCAGATTGCTCTACATGCATCCCATTGACAACGGCCGTCACCAATATGAGAGGAACTTTGATATCAGGAGTACTTTCTCGTGGAAGCATGCAGTATGAGTATAACCCAATGCCTACTATGGCGAATAACAAGATGATGGTAAATTTACTCTTGGAAAACATACCCAGGTACCACCACAACACCGTGCAACGGGTAGTACTCTACCCAATAATGAAAACTATAACAACCTATATGCCAGTATTGCGTGCACCAAAAGACATCTTAGTTCCCTCCTGAGGCCTGTTTTTTACTTTTCACCTTTTCAATGTGCCTACACGCAAGAATCGACGCCTCGTATAGCCCCAACATAGGCACCGCTAACCCTATTTGACTTAGAACATCTGGGGGCGTAAGTATCGCAGCAACAGTGAATATAGCAACTATAGCTATCCTTCTCTGCTTTATAAGATCGCTGTAGGAAACCAAACCAACTCTCGCCATTAGAGTCAAAACCACGGGCAATTGAAACGCCATTCCAAACGCGAACATTAGCTGCAATACCAGATCTAAGTATTCGCTCACGGATGGCATGAACTCAATAGGTACACCTACAGATGAATCCCTATTTTCAAAATTAATAAAGAACTTCCACGCCAGTGGAAATATGTAATAGTACACCATAGCCGGCGCTATCGAAAATAATACAGGAGCTGCAATCAAATAGGGTAATAAGATGCCTTTCTCCTCCTTATACAACCCAGGTGCAATAAATGCATAAAATTGCCAGATGAATACCGGTAAAGAGAAAAATATAGCAGCGACTGCCCCCACTTTTAGATATACGAAAAATGCCTCCGTTAAATCTGTATAGATGAGCGAAAAGTCCTCATTGTTTCCCTCTAAATCAACCAGCGGAATGAGAAGAAACTCATATATCTTGTCGGAGAAACAATAACACACACAAAACAGCACTCCAAATACTGCAAGCGAAAACAAAACCCTCTTGCGTAACTCCTGAAAATGTTCTGCTAATGACATTCTATTCACGGACACGTATGCACCACACTACACAAAATAGAGCATGTCAGTCTAAAAAACGTACACACTCCACAGCACACAGTAATACCACAAATCACGTTCGGCTGTACTTTTTTACGACATAGTCTTCAATTATGGCAAGAAACCTTGCTAATACATCACTACCGGCTAGCGTACACAGCTTTTTTCCATCCTCATACACGGCAGCCACCTCTCTCTCCCCATTACCAGGAAGACTTATACCCAAATTTGCATGCTTGCTTTCTCCAGGACCATTCACTATGCAGCCCATAACCGCAACTTTCATATCAACAGCTCCCGGATACTTAACATTCCATACACCCATGCGCTCTCTAATATACTCATTAACTCCACTAACGAGTTTCTGAAATGTGAGAAAACTAGTACGGTTACATCCAGGACACGACGTAACCTGCGCAGAAAATGCCCTGAGTTCCAACGCTTGCAAGAGCTCCTTACAAACCCTAACCTCTTGAACTCTGTCCTCTCTAGTCAATGACGTTAGAGACACCCTGACAGTATCTCCTATCCCCTCTGTAAGAAGATTAGAAACACCAGCTGCACTGCCGACAACGCCTTTCAAACCCGATCCTGCCTCTGTAAGACCCAAATGTAGTGCATACCTGGATAACCTAGAAAGCGCGCTATACACAGCTATAAGATCCAGTACCCTACTGACTTTGCATGACAACACTATCCTATCAGGAGGCAACCCCATCGATTCCGCAAATTTCGCACTCTCCAGTACGGAGTACACAAGAGCCCTTCTTAGAACCTCACTGTCGGAGCCGGGTACAGCCCTGGAAGAATTTTCATCCATAAGCTTACCAAGCACAACTTTGTCTATACTTCCCCAGTTAACCCCGATTCGCACTGGCAAATCGTGCTTCATCGCGTATTCTATTACATCTTCAAAGTTTTTGTCCCTCTTCTCTCCAAACCCTATATTCCCAGGATTGATTCTTATCTTACAAAGGGCACTCGCACAGTCCGGATACTCTCTAAGCAGTCTCGCAATCTCATACTGCCCACAACCCACAATCATCTTATGATTGTAGCCGTTCTTTTCAAGCTGGTCGGCAATTTGAGGTATAGCCTTGATGGATTCATCAGAATTTATCGCAACTCTTATAAGTTCGGAACCTTCGCGTGCCAGTGCAAGAATTTCCTCCATATCAGTATCGAAACTCCCAGACCCCCCAAGAGCCATGGACTGGACTACTATCGGGTGACCACCACCAATTACAACGTTCCCAACTTTTACCGCGTGAGTGTTCCTCCTTTTGATTTTGTATTCGAAATCGTGATAGCTACAAACATGATCCTTGAGAACATCACTACCATAATCTGCGCAACTCTCATCCAAAATCATAATAGAAACCAAGCTTCATCATAATTAGCGATGACCGAAAATGTAGCCCTCATCGCTATCACAATTTGCTCCTCCATCTACGTCGCAGCACTCATCATCTATGGAAAAGTAAAACCCACCGCCAGTACCAGACGAATAACAAGCTGAGGAATAAGA
>NZ_JAWLNY010000018.1:0-17921 GCF_036903315.1 Anaplasma bovis
ACTACAGAAAGGCTTTTCTACAACTGGGGAAGATAGGCCATGTTGCTGTTAGTAATAACATAATTGACTACCATGTTGCATATGGATGAACTATAAACTATACAAGAGCTTTCACGAAGGTAGCAAGGTAAGCCATGATAGCCACGTGCAATAGCACATATAATATATAAGAGACTTGAGTATGATGAAAAGCGCAGGAACCGTAGCAAAGGTCACAACTAGCTGAGGTATAAGACAAGAACTGCGCAATATGCGAAGGTAGGATACAAAAACTATGTGGTAGTACATATGGATAAATATAGTATAAATGTAATACGACGCCATAAAAGAGCTTAACGCAAGCAGCAAAGATAAGAATATAATAGCTATGCGCAGTGGCGTACGTATAAGAAATTCCCATGTAGGTAGGGGCACACAACTGAAGAATGTGGGAGATAATAACCACGAAGCTGTCTATATAAGTAAACTGCCTGCATCGGCACATCTATGAACTAAGTCATCCTGCAGACAGGAGAACTCAAATGAAATCAGCGAAAGTAGGATACAAGAACTATGAGGAGCACATATGGATGACCTATAGTATAAAGGCTATGGTCACACTATAGAAGAACCCCCACGTAACTAGCAAAAGTGGAATACAAGAACCATACACAGCAGCATATATACAAGAGACTATTGGGTGGTGTAAAGCACAAGAGCTGTAGTAGAGATCATACTATGCTAGAGAAAAGCCTTCCTGCAACTGGAGAAGATAAGCCATGCCGTTGTTTGCATTAGTAATAGCACAACCGTTGCATATGGAAAAACTGTAGCAAAGGTCACATCGTGCTATAGAACCTCTCTCCACCATGCAACGCAGAAGTGAAATATAAGAACCTAAATAGCCTATATAGCACATATATAAAGGATAACCGCGTCTGCGAAGAGCAGGAGGCACATTTTAGAAGATGCCCACATACATAGAAGACACCCGTGCCTTCAGTGATCATAGTGAGGCACAAGAATGCCGCAGAGAAGCCACATCACACCGTAAATTCACTTAGCAGACGGACATAGCTCCCGCATACCGAAATTCAAGTTAAAACAACCATGCATATCAAAACTATGCATACCAAGATTCAGATTAATAGCCTTGTCGTGCCTTAAGCCTTGGCCTTTTCTTGTTTATTATGTATATACGCCCCTTCCTGCGTACTATCTTGCAATCTCTGTCTCTAGATTTAGCAGACTTCAACGAACCCATCACCTTCACTGCTATGTTCCTCTCATAAATCCCAATACGATCTGTCACTATGATGAATAGATAGTAGCTGTTACGTCAAGAAAAACCTGACATGGACAAAAGGACATTTTATTTGAATGCTTGTGAGGCATTGCATGCTTCGTGCAATGGCAGTGTGGTTTGTTGCTTTTTGTAGTTTTGTGTTTTTATTTTTGGGTGGCCATACCTTTTTAGGAGCAGTAAAGCGGGACTTTGTCCTTATTGGCATTTAGGTCTATGACTGGTATCGATTACTCTATTGGTGGTGAGGTATGTAAGTTCATAGTTTCTAGTCATTCTAACCCTCTAGCATTTCTAACACCAGTGCCAGGAGCGCCTATGTTCACCCTTTTCCCCTTTATGTCATCTATTGTCTTTATTCCCGAATCCTTCCTAACAGAAATGGTAAAATGCTCTTTGTGCAAGTAGGTTAACAGCCTAAGATTGCTCATAGGGGCACTCCTTCATAGATCCCATTTCCAGTTTGTCTATTCTGTTTTAGAGAAGCACACAACACAAGAGAAGTCTTACGTAAACGCTGAAAAGTATGCATACTTTCTGAGCAGTTTTCCCATCTCCTGAACAAATCTGCACTTGTGGCACTAAAGCGAAAGATACAAAAATCCCTTTATAGTGATATAAAACTACGACCTAGTGACTCTGGTCAACCACAATATCTTGATGACAACACACACTTTCAGCCCCATTGGAACAACTTCATATACTACTTATAGTAATATATTATACGTATATTTACAATATATTAATACTAAATATTAATTTAATACTTGAATATTACGAGAGGTTACTTAACATATTAAGGATAATATGAATGTAATACATTCATATTACGCATAAAGTCCCGAATAGGAGCGATGATTATAGTGCTCAGTATTATTTCGCATATATTGTCTATGGCCTTCAGTAAGAACATGCATGCTTTTCTGCCGTCTCAATATAAGGTTAGCTGCGCCTATAGTCTTGCGCGTAGCGAGCCATTTGGGCTTAAATATCGCACACATATAGGCGATTGGGATGTAAATATCGCGGCTATGCTGCCTATTTTTAATGGCAAGTTATATTATCATGAGCTTGAGTTTAATTCTTCCAAGTTGTCTCCTGTTTTGAGTGGAAATGAGATAGGTAGATCATATCAGCGCGATGTCATAGATGCACTTTTGAGTATTACGGGGGCGAAACACCTTGCAATCGCTGAAATGGAGAATATTTTGAGTGTAAAGGAGCTTTCCTTATCATACGGGCTTACTTCGTACTATATGATAGGTAGAGCCACGAGCTTTTATATCAGTTCGGCTGTCGGATTGGTGAAAATTGTTCAATATCAAGGATTCAGGAGATATACAGAAGATCTCAGTGGATCGATGATGAAGATAAAATTTGGCATATCATACCGTATAAAGCCCGGTATAGAATCCTACGTTGGATATAGCTATAGAAAGGACTTTTGGAAATATGAGACGGATATAATATACGATGAAGATGGAAACAGCGTTTCATATGCTTTTGAGGACTTCAAGTTTCCTAGATATGGATTTGAGATAGGAGTTAAGTTCTTAATATCTTAATCATGAACGTTACATATGAAGATTTGATATGCGGTACTATAAGAGAGTAGGGGTTGTTTTCTTGACATGTTAAGACACAGAAGTTACTCCTTTACTTTAAGAATTCGTATTTGACAATGAGAGTACTAACGTGGAATGTAAATTCCATAAGAAAACGCCTAGATCACCTATGTGACCTACTATCTAGTCGTTCTGTAGATGTTGCAATGCTTCAGGAGATTAAGTGTACTACAGAGCAATTTCCAGAAGATGAGCTCAAATCTATGGGTTACACATGCCGCATTTTAGGACAAAAATCTAGAAATGGCGTAGCCATAGTCAGCAGATTGCCAATTGTCGGCGAGGGTATATCTAATCTGTTTAGTGACGGTGAAAAACTGGAATTCAGCAACTCCATATATTCTCCAGAAGAGTCTAGGTACCTAGAGTGTGTGGTGAGATGTGAAGAGGGCGTAGACATAAGAATAGCAAGTGTGTACGTACCAAATGGCAACGAAGTAAAAAGCGGGTCATTTTACTATAAATTGAATTTCTTAGAAAAGCTGAAATTAAGGCTGAAGGAGATTTTAAAGACCGAAGATTTGCTCGTAGTTGGGGGTGACTATAATGTTGCTCCAGAAAATATTGACGTGTATGACAGCAAACTTCTGGATGGAAAACTATGTTTCCACCTGGAGGAGAGGGCAAAGCTACGCGAGATTTTAAATACCACTGCAGTAGTAGATGCATTCAGAAGCTACAATGGCGACGAGAAGCGTGCATTCAGTTGGTGGAATTACAGAGAAGGTGCATGGAATAATGACAAGGGAATGAGAATAGACGCTATTTTGCTGTCTATGAGGTTGGCAGACAGAATCACAAATTCTCAGATTTTGTCTAACGTTAGGGCCTTAGATTCTCCATCAGATCATGCTCCAGTCGTTTGTGACATCGTAACTGATGACTTGACTTATAGAACATATTCTAACTCACCTATAGTGAGATGCAGTCCACTTTAAACTGCGTCTGCCGTTCTTCTTTCTCAAAAGAGCTCCTGTTGCATGCTCTTTTTTTGCAATTGCTTTTTCTGATTGACTTTCTTTTCTACTACGTTCTCTGGCCTGAATTAGCTTGTTTATGGCATGTTGCCTCAACTTTAGGGACTTATTATCGTCTTCTTTTAGGTCCTTAAAAATCTGAGAGAGATAATTAAGAGATTTTTCCTTCATTGGTTGTTGCAGCTTTTCGTTATATGCACACTTGGTTACCTTTGTAAGATGAGACAAAGCTATAGAAGTAATAGAGATACACATCCATGAGAAGGTAATTGCAAATTCTCCAAAGTGCATATACTTCTCGTCGGATTTTCCCAGGGCTACATACTCAGTGATGAAAAAGGTGCATATGCTCGCTATGCATAGGAGTGCACCGAGCAGTTTCATGCAAGTTTCCACTTTCTCTAGCGGACCTCTAGTAAAATAACCACTTTCAGGAGCAGCGGTCTTCTCTAGATGCAGTATCGCACAAACGTTGGTTATATAAAGTACATCTGCGATGCAACCAAGTATCGGCAAGAAGTTTGGTGGACTCTTCATCAAGAGAATGGACTTCAAGAGTAGCGAAGAGGAAAATATCACTATCATGGCTACGAGTGATGTTCCTACAATTTTGACAAGCTTCTCTGGAGAGCGATGACTATTTTTTTTGCCTGCATTACGTTTAATATAGTTTCTAGCCGCTATTATAGCACACGATAATAGGAGGAGGTGCGCTAAAAGCGTGAAGACTATTGCAGATATCTTGATGGATCTATAACTTACCTTAAGTTTATCTGCAAGGGATATAAAGCCTATGACGTGTAAAGTGGTATTTAAGATACTGGAGATAAGAAAACACACAGTGATGGTGTTGTCTAAAGCTATGTTATTACTAGTATTACCAGTAGATGCGAAATCCCCATCTAGAGAGTTTAAACCATCAGGGTTAATGGCCACAAGAGGGTCTGTAATTTCATCTCCCATAAAGTAATCGTAGGAATTTGACGATTCACCAGCCATACAACCTTACCATGATGAACTATTACTGTGGTTTTTATGTATTCTAACTACAGGTATGCAACCCATGAACACTCTCCATGCCAGGAGAGGAGAAGAAGGCTAGCTCTATGTTAAACATTAAGCAAGCTAGTACATCATATTTTTATTAAAGTACACTTAAGCATAAGGTGGTTATCGTCGTATAGTTGCATAATATTGTACTCTATAGAGACCAAAACGTTATCTAACACATTAAGAATGCTTACTGTGTTGCAAGGATGAGCAAGATATGGTATTCCCACTTGCGTGCTAGGCTAGGTAGCTCAGGGGTAGAGCAGGAGCATCATAATCTCCGGGCCGGGGGTTCGAATCCCTCCCTAGCCACTAGATTGCGTATTGGGAATCATTCACTCACTTATTCAAATCAAGTAGGACATATAGAAGTTTATTAACAGGTCCTATGCACTGTGCCGAGCCGAAATATACCTCTCTGTGCTAATACAAATGATTAGCACATCACCATTCCGCCATTTACGTGTATTGTTTGTCCAGTTATGTAACTGCCTGCGTCACTAACTAAAAACAGCACAGCTGATGCCACTTCTTCCGACGTACCCATCCTTCCCATTGGTATGCTGTTCAAAATGTTTTCGCGCTGCTTTTCTGGAAGTACACCTGTCATTGGGGTGTCAATGAACCCAGGTGCTATACAGTTCACAGTTATGCCCTTAGATGCAAATTCCTGAGCAAATGACTTGCTCATACCTATAATACCAGCTTTTGAAGCGGAATAATTCACCTGTCCGACATTCCCAGTTACCCCTACTACGGAAGATATGTTTACTATTCTCCCTTTCTTATTCTTTAACATGGCGCGACAGGCGCTTCTGTTTATTCTAAATACAGACGTTAAGTTCACTTCAATTACACGTGCCCAATCTTCGTCAGTCATTCTCAGCGACAGCTTATCAAGCGTAATGCCTGCACTACAAACTACGCCATCGACTATTCCAGACAGTAGTTCAGATGCCTTATCAACAATAGCATTGGTTTCTGCGGCGTCGAGAAGATTGCACTGCAGTATATGAACTTCCCCCTGACATGCTGAGGCACTTTCCTGTAGAGCTTCATACCTTGTCCCAGAAAGACAAAGCTTAGCTCCAGCTTTGGAAAGCATAACCGATATAGCCCTGCCTATGCCGCCCGAGGCACCTACAACCAAGAACCTTCTGTTAGAGAGATCAAACATGAGAATAACAAGTCTATGTAACCGCCACATGCTAACTAATTTGTTTGATAACTGCAATATTATTTGCTACCATGAGCCTCGCTCAGGTAGGGTGTTGTTGTTCTCCCTTGGTGGACCTAGAGATCTTTGTGTTTTTTGTATAGGAGATTACGGCATATGATGATGAGTTCTTTGCAGTTACCTGGTGAGCTGCGTAAACGTGTCCAAGGGTTATACAATGCAGATGAAAAGAGTTACGTAAGGTATCTTTCTGAGCGCGCAGAGATTTCTCAAGACTCTAAAATGAGGATATACAATCTCGCTAAGCAGATAATTGAAAAGGTGAGAGGGGGAAATAGGGTATCTTTAATAGACTCCTTTATGCAGGAGTACGGACTTTCTACTGAAGAGGGCGTGGCGCTTATGTGCCTTGCTGAGTCCCTATTGAGAATTCCAGACGAATGCACAATAGATGATGTTATAAGAGATAAAATAGCATGCGCGACATGGAACAAGCACATAGGTGGGTCTTCTTCCATATTTGTGAATGCATCAACCCTTGCGCTCTGCATGGGTGCCAAGGTTTTGAAAGAAGGTACTGAAAGCAAATGGTACAGCGTTCTTGGTAATATGATCAAGAATATGGGTGAGCCCATAATACGAAAGGCTGCGTTGCAGGCGATGTCTATACTGGGACGCCATTTCATTATGGGAAAAAACATAGAGGACGCTGTAGCGAGAAGTAATGCTGCTGGTCAGCTATGCTCTTTTGATATTTTGGGTGAAGCTGCCAGAACTAGAGAAGATTCAGAGAAGTACTTTTCTGCATACATGCAGGCTATAGAGGTAATAGGAAAGGATACTACCGGCGATAGTAACGATGTATCTTCGAGACACGGGATATCGGTGAAACTTTCATCGCTGCACCCTAGGTACGAATTTGTACAGATAGACAATATTATCGACGAAATGGCTTCGAAGGTTCTGAAGTTGGCGCAGCTAGCTAAAGAATATAACATTGGATTGCACATTGATGCTGAAGAGGCGCGCAGGCTCGAGCCTTCCTTGATGATTATAGAAAGAGTGTTCTTAGATCCGTCTCTTGATGGATGGGAAGGGTTTGGAGTGGCTGTGCAGGCTTATCAGAAGCGCGCTTTGGGTGTGTTAGATATGCTTGAAGACATATCATTGAGAGCTAAGCGCAAGATGATGGTCAGGTTGGTTAAGGGCGCATATTGGGATTATGAGATTAAGACTGCGCAGGAATTGGGGTTGGACGGCTATCCAGTGTTTACAAGGAGGGCGTACACGGACATATCATATTTTGCTTGTGTTCAAAGGGTTTTAGGGAAACCTGGTGTCTTTTATCCGTGTTTTGCTACACATAACGCATATGCTCTATCATCAGTTTTGGAAGTTGCTGACAAAGATCATCCAGGTTTTGAGTTTCAGAGGCTTCACGGTATGGCGCAGCATCTGTATGCCTATGTGACAAAAGAAATTGCACCTAATATCAAATGTAGGGTGTATGCACCAGTAGGTGGGTACCAAGAACTTCTGCCTTATTTGGTGAGGAGGCTGTTGGAAAATGGAACAAATAGCTCATTTGTGAATATGATAAATGATTCTGACATTCCTATAGAGCAATTGCTTCTTGATCCATTGGAAAAGGCTAGGTGTTTGGAATATCAGCCTCACTCTTGTATACCACTGCCTGTTGATATCTTTATGGCTGAGAGCAGGCTGAACTCAGCAGGTGTAAATATTTCTGATTCTCTTTCCATGTCTATCTTAGAAGAGGAGATTAAGCCATTCTCTGATGTTTCTTGGAAGGCACAACCTATTGTAGATGGAAAAGAGGAGCAAGGGGGAGAGAGAGTAGAGGTAGAGGTAGTTGCAGATAAGGATAAGAAGCTTGGTGAAGTATGGTTTGCTACGGCAGAGCAGGCGCGTGAGAGCTTGGAAGTGGCGCGTGAGGCACATAGTTCGTGGAGTAAGAAGACAATAGAAGAGAGGGCAGCAATTTTGGAAAATGCTGCAAATCTATTACAGAAGCAGAGAGGGAAATTTGCCTATCTTCTCATCCAGGAGGGGGGCAAGGTAATATCAGATGTGATAGCGGAAATAAGGGAAGCTGTTGACTTTTTGAGATATTATGCTTCGTTGGCGAAGAAGGAGTTTACAGATCCTATTAGGCTTCCAGGGCCGTCTGGTGAAGAGAATTACATGTGCTTTGAAAGTAGGGGTGTATTTGTATGCATATCGCCGTGGAACTTTCCTTTAGCAATTTTCATAGGTCCCATCAGTGCTGCATTGGTTATGGGAAATACTGTTGTGGCTAAACCTGCTGAACAGACTTCGATTATTGCCTATGAAGCTGTGAAGCTCTTGCACGAAGCTGGAGTTCCTAAAGAAGTGTTGCACTTATTGCCTGGTCGAGGTGAGGTGCTAGGGAATCCTTTGGTTACGAGTGAGTTCGTTTCGGGGGTTGTTTTCACGGGTTCCACTGATACTGCAAACATAATTAACAAGAATATTGCTTCTCGAGGCAGGGATATAATTCCTTTCATAGCGGAGACGGGTGGTATTAACGCTATGATTGTTGATAGTTCGGCACTTTTAGAGCAAGTGGTCGATGATGCGATAAAGTCTGCGTTTTTGAGTGCGGGACAAAGATGTTCTTCTTTGAGAGTGTTGTACATACAGGATGACATAGCGGAGAAGCAGATTGATATGCTTATTGGGGCCGTGAAGGAGCTGAAGATGGGTGACCCTATGCTATTGAAAACTGACATAGGTCCGATCATAGATAAGCATTCTGCAGATATGTTGCGTACCTATGTTGCTGATATGACTAAAAAGGCTAAATTGATACACAAGCTAGACATTTCCTATATTAACAATCATGAAGAGAGTAATTTCTTCCCTCCATACATTTTTGAAGTTGACTCTATTAAGCAGGTTCCTAAGGAAATCTTTGGCCCTGTATTGCACATTGTGAGATATAAAAAATCAGATCTGCAAAGCGTGATTGATGACATAAATAGTATGGGTTATGGCTTAACTTTCGCTGTTCATAGCAGAATACAGAGCAATATTGACAATATAGTGAGCAAAGTTTCCGTCGGTAATGTTTACGTGAATAGGAATCAGGTTGGTGCGGTAGTAAGTTCGCAACCTTTCGGTGGAAGAGGTCTTTCGGGCACTGGTCCTAAGGCTGGTGGGCCATATTATCTACACAAGTTTTTGACTGAAAAGACAGTGAGCGTGAACTCTGCTGCCCTAGGCGGCGACGTGTCTTTAGTTTGCTTAGAGGACGATTAAAATTTGTCCTCTCTTTTTTCTAACTTAGAGAGTGAAGCAGCTTATCAAGTTATCAAGAGTGGAGTAGCTGCCCGAATCTATATGCCTCTTCTCTTCTTAAGGAAATTTGCTTCCGGGGTGCGGCTATAAAAATTAAGATGTTTTTATAGTCGCTTTCCAGAGAAGTATATGACAACGGGTACGCACTTTCCTGAGGGACATCTTACTCAGAGTATTTCAAGAGATCAGTACAAAGAACAAGAAGAGAGACTGCAGGACATTTTAAATGCTTCATTGTACAAATTTTCTGAGGTACTACGCGGGGTTTTGGAGGTTGAGTTGCCGAAAATCATAAAGCTCAACTGTTGCGCAGATAACAGTTGTACTGCTATGAAGGATGATAACAGTTTGGAAAAAGAGGGCATAGATACTCTTTCCGAGATTGTGGTAGATATACTGCAAGAAACTTTTAAAAATCTCTCCGAACTTTAGTGGCAACTCAAGTGTTAGAAAATTTTGTGTTTCACATTATACGCAGAGATGCATCTGGTAAGGAGTTTCCCGTAACATTAGAAGAAGTCAAATCATTTTTGGGCATCAACAATAACAAAGAGAATGATCTACTGTTGAGCTTAATTGCAATATGCAGTGAATATGCGCAATGGTACATTGAGAAATCACTCATAAAACAGACATGGGCTATATCTTACACTGCGGACAACATGCCACAAAAAATAAACCTGCCCTTTGGACCGCTTATTGGTGTACTTCTTGTAAAATATGGAAAAGACAGCGATGAACAACTATCAATTGTTCCAGCCAATAGGTATCGTGTAGATATTTTGCAGTCCAGTATTACTTTGTTGGATGTACTTGATGGTACGAAAATTGAAATCACTTATCGGTCTGGTTATGAAACTACGGAGCATATTCCCGTACAGATAAAGTACGGTATATTGCATCATGTTGCTGTTTGCTATAAAAATCGGGACCTAACGGGAAAGGAATGTCTTTCCTTTCTGAAAGAAGTATACCTGCCATTTAAAGATGTAAAATTAATCCTATGATTCTGTATAAAGGCGTTATCGAGCATTTAAGAGCAGACAGTATATTAGCTACCATGCTGAGCAGTGTACATGAACAGACACCGGGTAGCTCAACTGTTGTGCCGTACGTTTACGTGCATTTGCAAGATGTTGAAAGATTAAGAACTTTCGATGGATTATTCTCCAGAATGCGTGTTATTTGCTACGGATTTAGCTTTGATTTAGAGGAGATCACAGTTGTTTCTGAGAGGATAAAGGAGGTGTTAGATAGCTTCTTTACTGAATACAGGGAGCGCTATGCATGTGTTTTTTCCTATCGTGGATACAGGATAAATTGCATACCAAGGCATACTTTTCGGTCAGCTTTGAATTTTGAGGTATTATTCAGTGATAAGTTTTAGTTTTAAAGAAGACAAAAGTGCCAAGTATCTGACTTTACAGGACATAAAAAGCGTGAGATTTGCGCTGCATAATAGAAATAGTAATACGAAGGATACTTTCTCTGATGGATGGAATAACTGTCTCCCCAAAGCTGGTAACAAGCACATCATTTTTAAGGTTAACGGTATATCATGTGGATCTCATGCTGAGCGTATATTGAGAGAGTGTGCATTTTCCAATGCTTCCATAGATTGTGCATTGTCCTCGTCTTTTCATAGTAACGAGGTCATTCACGCAAAATGCTTTGTAGAACTTTATGAGAAGTTCTATGAAGTGGGAGACCTGGAAATTTTTAGTGTTGTGCTGATGAGTAGCGGAATAGTCAATTATTCGTATGATGTGAGATAGAATTATTCTATTAATTTTTTAATAAAATTAACCCTAAGTTTACGCGCCCAAAATAAAATTACCAGGTAACTCAGTGTAATTTGTGTGATGTATAAGGGCGCGGAAATCTGTCCTTCTATTGCCTATAGCACATTATGGAATGGGATATCATTCGGGTGGAGGCAGAGACTAGGCTCACTGAATAACGCGTATCACGGAAGGTGTGCAGGAGTTAGAAGTGTTCTGAGTAAGAGGAATGTTTTAACATGGAGAGAGAGAGTACAGCGAAGTGTTATACATAAACTCAAAAAACCTTTATACGCACGCACACTAAGTACTAGTAGGTTTGATGATAAGCCAGGTAATCGGACAAATGTACGATCCTCACTTCCACTAGACAGACAGCGAGGTGCTGTCGTAACGCTCAGGAAGATGCTTATAGTAGGTATAGCCCATGCGATGGATCCCATACAGCGGGCAGGGCAGACAGCTGAGGCTAACGAACGAGGCGCAATGCGTTATGGCCGCGTAGCAAAGAACGGAAGAGGGAGAAAGGTGGTGCTCAAATCTATTTTAAGTATGCTTATCAAACTATTTCTAGCGCTTATCATTCCAACAATGATTCATAGTGACTTCATTACGGATTGCATAATAAAAAGCATAAAGGCAAGGTTTGCGCCTTCACCAAAACGTAAAAAAAGGGCACGTAAGAAAGGAATATTAAGTAGCAGATGCAACGGAGTACTTTGCTTTAGTAGATAAGTAGAATAAGGCTGCCAACTGAGTTCAAAAGATATGAATTTTCTCCACTTTCTGAAACTTGTTTTTAATACGGTAGCTCCAGATAGTAACTATTCAAGCAATTGGCACATACGAGCCATATCTGATAGGTTAGAAGCCGCCTTCCTAGGCAAAATTAACAGGCTTATCATAAATGTACCTCCGAGATCCATGAAGTCTATTTGTGTGAGTGTAGCGTGGCCTGCCTGGATTTTAGGGTTAAACCCCAAGGCCAGGATCATCACCGCAAGTTACTCAAAGGTTCTGAGTGAAAAGTTGTCTTTAGATACTAGATATGTACTACAATCTCCTTGGTATCAGGAGATATTTCCAGAAGTCACCATATCGAAAGAACAAAACACAAAAAGCAAATTTCAGACTACACAGCTTGGCTACAGATTTGCTACCTCTGTAGGAGGCACAATAACCGGAGAGGGAGGAAGTTTCTTGATCGTAGACGATCCTATGAATCCCTTACAGGCAATGAGTCCTACATACAGGAGGAGGGTATGTGATTGGTTTAGCCAAAGTCTTCTCACTAGACTAAATGATAGGAAAAGGGGAGTGGTGGTGCTGGTAATGCATAGGCTACATAGTGAGGATCTTACAGGGTACTTACTATCAAAGGAAGATAGAAAAAAGTGGCATCACCTTTCACTACCATTAGTATCAACAAGAAGGTCTAAGATTTACTCCTTAAGTAACGTCAAGAAGGATGGTAGGAAAAAGCTTATATATAAGAGAAAAGCTGATGAACCAATAAGAAAAAGTTCCATGGGAATGAGATACATAGATACTTTAAAAAGAGAAGTAGGAATGTATACTTATGCTGCACAATATCAGCAAGCACCTCTTGATGCGCGGTTTAATAAAGGTATTATACAGCGGCATTGGTTCAAGCATTACGATGATGCTGCCTATTATATACATGATTCACACATAATACAGAGTTGGGATACCGCAAATACGGCTAAAAAGGGAAGTAACTACAGCGTTTGTACAACATGGGCTATAATTAATAGAAATTTTTTATTATTGGACGTATGCAGAGTAAAAGAAGAATATAGTGCACTTAAACAACTCGTATTACAACTGCAGTCAACGTGGAAAGCAGCTACTATACTGATAGAAGAAAAGGCTAGTGGATACCAGCTCATACAAGAATTGAGAGAATTTCTGCCAATAATTCCTGTAACCCCATGCGAAAGTAAGCTCACGAGAACATATAGGAGCGTATCCATAATTCAAGGGGGATACGTATTTTTACCGAAAAGGGCAGTGTGGTTAGATAGCTTCGAAGAAGAAGTATGCACATTTCCAGAGTCAGAAACCGACGATCAACTAGACAGCATGACACAAGCACTTTATTGGATGACCAATAGCTATATATCTAATGTACTAGATTCAATACGTGTACGCGAGCTTTGATAGTAGGGAAGAATGAGCCATCTTACACTACAACATTCCGCTGTTCACATAATATATATTATGGAAAATACATAGCTGAAAATAGCTTATGGTAGTGGAAATAAAACAGTATCTCAACTCGAGAACCAAAAGGCAGAAGGACGTATTTTAAACTAGTTTGGAGATGTTATTATAACTAAGAGATAAGAGGCGCGACTGAATATAGTGAAAGAAGAAGATGGCTTGGTTAGGTGCTGCGTTATGGGTTGAGGGAGAAAATGTCAAATGTCAATCGAAAACGGTTACAATATTTGGTTTTCTTATAGAAGTGGCATTGTTATAAGTTAGACTTTAGGAAAATTGCGCGAGCATTTCTATGCTTAGGAATTTAGAGGTCGCCTTACCCGTGTTTTGTGTGGCCCTTTATTTATAGTGGTTCTGAATGCGCGTTCGCCGTTGCGCGCCTTTATGTATTTCTCTGCTCGCTAAAGTAAAGGTGCACGACTACTAGGTTTCTCTAATTTTTTCTGCAGCCAATATATAGTTAACATTTACCTTATCGCCTAATTCCCATTTGTCTTGAAGGATTTTGTAATTGATCCCGGTAATATCCTTTATTGTGATCCCATTCTTATATAGTATTTCCTCAATTTCTGAAGGCTTAAGAAATTTCTTCCAACTATGAGTACCTTTAGGCACCCACCGGAGTATATACTCTGCAGCCAGTATACCGAAGATCATGGAATCTATTGTCCTATTTAATGTGGATAGAAACAACATTCCCCCTTTTTTTAGAAGTTTTGATACATTCTCTAGAAAATGCTCTACGTCTGTTACGTGTTCTGCGACTTCCAGCATCGTTATTACATCATATCTAAGTTCAGATTTGTTAGAGAATTCTTCTATAGAGCTACAATAGTACTTAATGTCTAATCCACAAGATGCGGCATGTCTAGAGGCTACTGATATGCTTTCTTCACTGGGGTCTAAGCCAGAAACACTCATTCCTAATGCCGCCATTGACTCTGTCAAAATTCCGCCACCGCATCCAATGTCTAAGAGGTTAATGTGCTTTCCGAGTTTTTTAGCCGCACTTAAATGCTGAAGGATATACTGAACGCGTACTGGATTTATTTTGTGGAGCATGGAGAAACCTTCACCGTCCCACCATTGAGAAGCCAGAGCAGAAAACTTTTGTACCTCAGGATTGTCATTGTGCGCATGGGTCATAGGTTTTTACCAACTAATAATTCATACACTTTGTAACATGGAAGCCATTCTACCCTTCTACGGGATTATACTAAGCTTTTTAACGCGTTCCAAATGCCTCCCTCCCGAGAATTCAGTGCTAATAAATGTATGTAGTATAGATTTTGCACGATCGGGATCTAAATACCTGGCACCGAGACAAAGTATGTTTGCATCGTTATGTTCACGCGCTAGACGAGATAAGGTTACAGTACTGCATAAAGCTGCTCGTATTTTGGTATTACGATTTGCAGCTATACTCATTCCTATGCCTGTACCACATATCAAAACCCCTATTCCGTTGCCCATGGATACGTTCAATACCACTTCGCGCACACAATCAGGATAGTCAACTGCAGATGTGTTGTGGGGGTCACATCCGAAATCTTCGACGTGATAACCCATATTTTCCAAGTACTTTTTTATAAGAAGCCTAAGTTCGACACCAGCATGATCTGAAGAGATAAAAACCCTCCTCATTGTTAACATTATGGACCCTTACAGAGAACCTGAAACAGATCCACATCATAACTAGCAATAGCACTTTGTACAACAGCATTTTTACTGGCGTAGAAGCTGCAAAAGCCCTGTAACTACACAATGTTTTTGACTAATTTCCCATATATTTTTTTCTTTACAATATTACATTTCAGGAGTAATACCCCTGTTGTATCACACTTATGTGGTGTGTTATTGTTATAGCGACTTGCTGGGTGTTTGTAAGTGGGCCTTCTCAGGAGGCAGGGGGTTTATATGGATACTCAAGATCCTAGTGTTATAATAGAGACCACTCTAGATGATTTGGATATTGCCAGGTCGAAGGCAGAGGCCTTTATACAGGATATAGTGAAGGCTTTTGAGTCGGGTAATCTACCCGAAGCACAGTTCCTATATATGAGGGACCGTGTCGAAAGATTCTTGAAGAAGATATCGCTGTACGAAGGGGTTTTCACAAGCATAAGGGATGCTTATTCTGCTGTTAGATGAGCTTCTCCTTTTAGTTGTATATATGGGGCTGCGTTTTGCGCGCATTGTTTATTCATGCGTAACGTTGCGTGTGTACATGCGTCTATAGGAAGCAACAGTTTGCGCATGTAATCACAGATGTGTGTACTTGTGCAGGCTCTGCATGATACGCCGCCATTTTTAGTAGTAGACTATCGTTTTTGCGGCAATAGCGGTAAAAACCCTAGGTCGAAAAACACAAGCAGAGAGGAGGGCATTATCTCCTGTGCTTTTACGTACCTGTTATTGTTATATATATATATATTGTTATATAGAAGTATCCGGAGGCCCTGTATTATCTAAATGTGTTTACGGACTTACGTATGAGGTCAACCGAGAGATCGAAAAAGTTTCGCTCTTCAGACGTCAAATCAAGATCAATAATCTCTTCTACCCCGTTCTTACCTATTACAACTGGCACGCCTGCAAACAATCCATCCGTTACTCCATACTTGCCACCGTTAAGATAAACCGAACATGGCATGATATCTCTACTGTTCCTTAGATGTGAACGAAGCATCTTCATGCAAGATGCCGCTGGTGCGCAATATGCTGATCCGGTTTTCAGCAATTTGACTATTTCCTCCCCTCCTCTACGCGTTCTTTCTATAATGGCATCTACTCTAGCTTTCTCTAGCCTTCCATCTTCGATCAATTTCTCTATGGAAACACCCGAAACTGTTGAATGCTTGAGTAAAGGGAGCATGAGGTCTCCATGTCCACCTAATACCAAGGATGACACACAAGCAACAGATACATTCATTTCTTGCGCCAAGAACAATGAGAACCTTGCAGAATCTAATACACCAGCCATACCCAAAACCCGGTTAGCAGGAAGTCCAGAATACTTATGCATGCACCATGTCATTACATCCAATGGATTGGTGACAACGATTACAAAGGCGTTAGGACAGTATTTTCCTATGCCCTCTGCAACTTTTTTTATAATTTCCGCATTAGTTGCTCGCAAGTCATCACGGCTCATACCCGGTTTTCTAGGCAGACCAGCAGTAACGACAACCGCATCAGATCCCTCTAAAGCAGCATAATCAGATCCACAAGTAACAGCAATATCAGTTCCACTGATCGTGAGCCCCTGTACGAGATCTAAAAGCTTTCCATTGAGTACTGAATCATCAAGGTCAATGAGTGCTAGCTCACTTACTACTCCCCTTTCAGCTCCTAGCATGTATGCTAATAATCCACCTATATTGCCAACGCCAACTAAGGAAACTTTTGCAGAGCACATATATAAATCCAATACACAAGAAAAAGACACGCCTCATTCTAAATCAGGTAACCACTTTGTCAAGGTCACTCTCCTGCAGTAGTTGCCGTGACTGAAACTCTATGTAAAAACGAGACAGTAGGCTTTGCTAATTTTACGGTGCACTTCAGGATTTTCTGATCTGATTTCAAAACTGCTAGCAAAGCTTCTGTCGCATCTTCTAAAAAATTATACTCAGTATTTTCAAGAAAATCGGTTATCTGCGCCGCAATCACTGTATAGTCTATGATGTCATCATCCCTTGTATAGGATAAAGTTACACTGACCAGCACCTTCTGCCTGAGATTCTTTTCCCAATTATGAATGCCAATGCGCATGTAAACTGCTAACTCTTCTAAGTTTAGATGGAAGATCACAAAAAAACCTCTATAAATGTGTAGTGTAGATACAGGACCACCATCTTATATTTAACTGGGTTTAAGATGCAACGTTTAGAGATACGAAAAATACTATCATGGTTTTTTGAAAGAATACGCTATCCCCTTGGAAAGCCCAAAAAATATTCCGAAGGGGAATTGCACTATATTTCCGGCACTAAAAGGCACATTGGCATACTGATAGATCTAGCTCTTGTAGTTTTTATGTTACAGGTCATATATGCAGGCTTTTTCTTTTTTATTCCGAAAGATGAAGCAACATTCAAAGCAATTGAGAAATATAGAGTGGGTGTAGAATTAAAAAAAGAAGAGAAAATTCTAAAAAATAAATATCTATATAAGGTACTGTCTCTCCAAGTAGCACAGCTTACATTTGTGTTTGTATATCACGTTTATATGTGGGTGCGGTTTGGGGGAACTGTAGGCTGTCTTCTGTTTAGATTGAGAGTAGTAGATGAAGATACTTTAAAACATCTGTCTGTGGCACAGGCTTTAAAGAGAGGAATGTTTTCAGTACTTTCTATCCTTCCCCTAGGATTGGGATTTATATGGGCAAGCTTTAGCACTAAGAAGCAGACATTCCACGATATATTAGCGCACACTGTGGTA
>NZ_JAWLNY010000019.1:0-16948 GCF_036903315.1 Anaplasma bovis
CGTCTGCATACTGCTGATCTCCATCTTCACCAAGGAAGTCTTCACCCTCATCATCGGCGGTACTCTTATTATCTGCGGTAGCACTACCTGGCTCTAGTCCACTTATATCTGCATCCTGCCGATCTTCATCTTCTTCACTTTCGAAAAAGTCCTCGCCTTCATCACCAACAGTTCCTGGCTCAAGTTCATCAACATTTCCTTGCTGCTGCCCATCTTTATCTGCCGCATTAGCACCAACATCTTGCTCATTTACACCCTCGGGCAGTTGCGACTCAGTACCTTCTTCAAGTGACTCTTTCTGGTCATTAGCGCCTTTCTCCCCTATCTGCTGATCAGCTTCTGTAGCACCAGCTTTTGTGCGACTTTTAGCCTTAAGTTTCGCAATTTCATTCACATCGACATCTATAAATCTCGCTCCCCTCACTCTGGATAGGTCAATACCTTCGTTATTAACCATATCCCCCTTATTATCATCTGCAGCTGCAACCTTAACGCCATGCCTACGTAGCCTACTTACTACCTTTCTCTTCTCGGCTTCTGTTAATCTCTTCTTTTTTTGCTCACTATGCGCAGCTGAATCACCGCTGTTCTGGAGATCTTCTCTACGTTTCTTGTACAGCTCATATGATCTGGCAAAATCCTCATCTTCCTCGAAAAGATGCCCCCCGGGATTATATACAGGCCTATAGTTTCTGCTCATTTCAAATGCGTACTTACCTACAAAGCACGAAGTCAAACCTAATAGCGATACACACATGACCACCAGTCTCAATGTACAACCAATAGATAGAGAAAATCTACGAAAGATGCTCACGAAACCCTCCATACCGTACCAGAACACACCACTTCTCACATCCATAACCACAAGCTACTGTGTGAGTAAATAACACTATTAAGCACCGACGTACAACACTTAATATCATACAAGAAGCTTAGCATTCTGCTTCCTAGTCACAATCTCTTTTGTTATATCCCTAATAAATAGGTCATATTCCATTATATCTGTTATAGAATTCATCATTCTGTGTGGTGCCTTGTCCATAGTATCTAAGACAACACTAACTACCTCCAAAAATTGAATCTTATAATCCAAAAATGCAGCAACAGCAACTTCATTGGCGGCATTGAACACTATGCTCGCGGAATGACACTCACTATTTTTTATAATATCAAAACCTATCTTTAGCGCGGGAAATCTTTCAAGATCTGGCTCCATGAACGTCAGCTGACCACATGAAGCAAGGCACAACCTTCTACCTACTACCGCCGCAGAAGGTCTTATTTTTTCCGGCCAATACAACGCGTGCAACATTGGGATAGCCATATCTGGAGGGTACATCAATGCCGCAGAAGCTCCATCTCTATACGTAACAAAAGCATGAACCACAGCTTCGGGATGGACTAACACATTAATGTTAGTATGATCAAGATTGAAGAAATTTTTCGCTTCAATTACCTCAAGGGCCTTATTGGCCATTGTTGCGCTATCAATAGAAATTTTCCGCCCCATCCTCCAAATGGGATGAGTCAATGTGTCTTTCAGCTCAACATTCTTCATTTCATCTATAGAATAGCGCAAGAAAGGCCCCCCAGAAGCCGTTATTGTGACTCCCATAAGATTATCACATCCGCTATCATGCAATATTCTGAATACAGCATTGTGTTCTGAATCCAAGGGAACAATGCTTATACCCCTCCTCTTGGCAGCTTCCATAAGAAGCGCCCCACCGCACACTACACTCTCCTTATTCGCAAGCGCAATGCATTTTACATCAGATTCAAGCAAGTCCACTACGTATTCCAGAGCAGCAACCCCACTTATCGCCATAACAGCGGTTGCCGCTTTAGTCGTCGAAGCAGCTTCCTTTATACCAGACTTGCCAGCAGACACCTTTATCGCAGTTCCGGCAAGTAATCCCTTTAAATCTTGATATAGGGTCTCATCCGCAATAACCACAGACTGCGCATTTAGCAATCTAGCCTGCAGTGCCAATAGATGAACATTATTATTGGCTACGAGCGTGTGCACTTCGAAATGTTGAGGATTCTCGTATAGAATCTGTACAGCTTTCTTACCTACAAACCCCGTTGAACCAAATACTAAAACCTTTTTCACAGGACATAACCAGATTCTACACCAAACACCCCATCACCTGGGGAAATGGCCAAAGTACCACATAAAACTGTTCATAAGCGGTATCATACTGACGCCTAGCAAAATGCATGCACCCGTTACGATACATAGCCCTCTTCCAGAAACATCAATATAATCTTCTGACGCTTCGTCAAAATATATTACCTTGGCAATGCGAAAGCAGTAAAAACAAGGAATAATGCTCGCAACGCTCAGACTCAAAATACTGATCAACGTATATACACTAAACGCATCAGTAACACCACCAACTATTGCGCGAAGTATAGAATATTTCGCAAAAAAACCGGGGAATGGAGGTAATCCCGCAAGAGCTAACATCGTTACCACTAAAATACACGCACTTACGGGATTTTTGCTGCCCATACCAGCAATTTTCAACATATCAAAACCATCATCATCATATTTGAGGAGGATGGAAAATACGCACGCATTTATGAAAAAGTACACTATGACGTAGTACAGCACGGGAGCAGCAGCCACACTGCCAGCACCTATCCCAGCAAGAACATACCCCAAGTGTCCTATATTCGCGTATGCAACTAGCTTTTTCATATTCCTCTGCTGAAGCGCACCCAGCTCACCTACAGTCACAGACAAGGCAGCCAGTACCAACATAATTTTTTGAAATCCCTCACCGATTGTAGGCAGTTCAGCTGCAAATCTCGCACACAGTAAAGTGATAGCAGTCTTAGAAACTAAGGTGAAAAAAGCAACAGTAGCCGTTGGAGCACCTCTATACGTATCAGGAACCCAAGTGTGAAATGGAACAGCAGCGAGCTTAAATAACACCCCAATTAGGCATAAAGTACATCCGAATGTGACACCAATCGTCCCCCTACCCAGTAACACATCTTTCAGCACGTCAAAAGAGAGGCTTGTTGAATATCCGTAAATAAAGGAAATTCCGTACAACATGATGCAAGACGACATAGCGCCTAAGATGAAAAATTTCACCGCAGCTTCTGAAGAAGCAGTATTAGACCTGTTAAAGCACGTCATTATGTAAGAGGAAAATCCCACAAGCTCAAAAGAAAGGTAAAAGGACAAAAAGTTATTCGCCTCTACAACGGTCACAGCTCCCAATGATGCTAATAGCATCATTACGGAAAACTCGTATCTATAACTACGCTGTACAAAAAGGTACATTAGAGACACAACAAAAGTAGCTGCAATAACCAGAACCCTAGCTAAATAGATATAGTCCGTCCTAATGAGCAATCCACCGAGAAGAGGCCCGCATTTGCCATAAAAATTAAGCTCAAAAAATGACACAGCAACTGCTATCCCGGAAAACCCCACTGCCATGCCCCGGATAATTGTCTCTTTTACAAACATCCCAGCCACTAATGACACAAGTATAGCACACACCAGCACTAACTCCGGTATTATGCCTACGATGTTCTCTAGATATGAACCATATCCCACAATCACTTATATGACCCTATAATAACGGCATAACGGCTCTAGCCCAAGGTTTTAGAAACTCTATTAATGGGCCTGGCAATACGCCTAACAATACAACAAATGCTGCTAACACCATAAGAATGGTAAATTCCCACACACCTATGTCACTGCTAATCTTATAGCACGACCCTTCTGCTTTTACACCCCATATGACTTCTCGACAAAAACGTAACATATAGGCGGCACCCAAAACTGTTCCAGCAACAAAAAAACACACCACGAATCCATGTTGAAAGATGCCTAAAATCGACAAAAATTCCCCCACAAAGCCTGATGTTCCCGGTAGTCCCACTGAAGCCATGGTAAAGAAAATTACCATGGAAGACAATCTAGGCATTGTAGCAGCAAGACCTCCACATTTCGACATTTCCAGTGTCCCAGTTCTTGCGTATATCATGCCCACACACAAAAATAGCGCAGCAGATATCAACCCATGGCTTACCATTTGAAAAATTGCACCAATTACCCCGCTCTCATTAAAGCTAAATATTCCCGCTACTACGTAACTCATATGCGCCACAGAAGAGTATGCTATAAGTGCCTTCATATTTTTTTGTGCATACGCAACAAGAGAAGAATAGACCAAAGAAACGGCGCTAGCATAAAGGACAAACTTTGAAAAAGTTTGGCTGATGTCCGGAAATGCGCCAATGCAGAACCTTATGAATCCATATCCCCCCATTTTTATCAACAGTCCAGCCAACAGCATAGATCCTACAGTTGGGGCCTGAACGTGTGCCTTTGGCAACCATGTATGAAAAGGGACTATCGGAAGTTTGACAGCAAACACTAAAAAGCATGCTGCCCACATAGCCACCCTGAACCCATGAGATAATGTGCCGTACGATGCATCTAATTCATAGAAAGAGCTAAACGGACCTACATGAAAAATGCTACCGTACACCAATGTTGCTAAAAATAACAAGGATACTGCAGCGGTATATATGAGAAACGTATATGCAGCTTTTATTCGCTCTCCATATCCCCAAGTTCCTATTATCATAAACATGGGAATCAGGGAAGATTCGAAGAATACGTAGAATACAACTGCATTTTGAGTGGAGAAAAAGCCCACTATAAATGCTTCTAACAACAATAATAAGGCAAAACACTTATCAGCAGCGCTATCGTCCTTGTAGCAGCGAGCAGCATCACAAACTGAACATAAAGCACATATAAAACATAAGAAAGTAGACAGCACCACCATGGTGACAGCCAGATTATCAAGTGCAAATATATGCCCTAATAGCCGTGATTCCAGAACCCCGTATTCTGCATTGAGACCTATAAAATCTAGCAAAATCTTGATGCTGGCCAAAAACGTTACCCCAGTTATTGCTGTAAATGCAGCACACCTAGCACGCAAAGGCATGCCATTGCTGAGAAAAGCAATAAATCCAGCTCCTAATATAGGTGCCAATATAACAAACAATATCACTGTACTTTTAAACCATACACCACAACTAACACCACAGTCACAGCTCCCACCAAGGTGAAGAGTGCATACCTTTCTACCTTGCCATTCTGGATTATTACGCTACCTTCGGAGCACATACATATCGCCCTAGTAATTCCACCTAGGACCCAACAATCTATCACTTTTTGCTCCACAATGGTCCAAAATATTGTGGCTATTTTTCTCATCTGAACAACAAAAATGTAGTTATACACTTCGTCAAAATAAAGTTTCTTTTCTAATAGAAAAATCAGCATATTAGGCACAAAATTTCGCAACCCATACCTCCTATGCAATAGATACGCTCCGGAGCCTAACACCACCATTATCGAAGGCATATGCTCAAGTATTGCGGATATCTCCTCGTGCATCTCATGCACTTTCATACTGCCAACCCAGAACTCTTGCTCAGTAATTTTTAACATGCCCTTGCCCCACATTCCGGAAAAAACCGTACCTATGAGAAGGACCAGAAGCGGGACAAGCATCATTTTCTTTGATTCATGGATGGAAGAGATTCTTTCAGAAGAAGAATTATGAAAGACCTCCATCATCAACCTGCAAGAATAAAATGCAGTGAATGACGCACTTAAATTTGCAAGCACAAATCCAACTATGTTCTCATAACTGCTCTCTATTATCAGGTCCTTTGAGTAATGCCCCGCAAGCGGGAAAACCCCCATGAGCGCAAGCGATCCCACCCACATCAACCCGTAAGTATACGGTGTATCTAGCCAGCAGTTCTTGCTCATATGAGTTATTCTCTGCTCACCATTATTCGAGTGAATCACATTACCAGCCAACAAAAAGAGCATAGACTTGAAAAAGGCGTGCGTCAGCAAATGGAATATAGCTAGGTTATAGCTGGAAACACCGCAAGCCATGAACATATACCCCAGTTGGCTTGATGTAGAATATGCTATTATTTTCTTTATATCGCTCTGCACAGTCGCAATGGCAGCCGCTGCCACGCAAGTAGCTACACCCACAGCAAACACAATGTCTCTGGCAATTGCTGATAGTTCAAATATAGGAGAACTCCTTGCTATCAGGAATACTCCCGCAGTCACCATAGTTGCAGCATGAATTAAAGCAGATGCCGGTGTAGGGCCTTCCATCGCATCTGGTAGCCACACATGCAAGCCTAATTGTGCGGATTTTCCCATGCATCCGAAAAATAACATAATGCAGGCTAGGTCTAATAACGTTACATGCAACCCCAATATGCTATAACTTTCAAGCGCTAATCCCCCTTCTATGACTCGAAATATCTCATCAAAGTTTACCGTGTGAAATATATGAAGAAGCAGCAAAATTCCCAAAAGAAAGAATAGATCCCCGACTCTGTTTACGATAAACGCTTTCATTGCGGACTTATTTGCGGAGTCTTTATGGAACCAAAACCCTATCAAAAGATAGGAACAGAGACCCACGCCTTCCCACCCTACGAATAGCTGCATTATATTTCTACTTGTCACTAAAACGAGCATGAAAAACGTAAACATGGACAAGTATGAGAGAAATCTTATCTCTCCATTGTCATGCGCCATATATCCAGTAGAATACAAATGCACTACGAAGGAAACCGTTGTAACCACTATCATCATAACAGCGGTGAGTTTATCTATGTATATTGACCAATCTACGGATAGTTCTCCTATTTTTATCCAGGGAACTACGTTTATGCAGTAATTCTGCTCGAAAGCGAAAAAGATTTTCCACGAAATGACAGATGACACAGCCACACATAGGCATATCAATACGCGAGATAGTTGGGCATTGCGCCTAAGCATGTAACCGAAAATAGCACCAAATATTGGGCAAAGGACACACAAAAACTCACAACTTACCACAACACCTACCTTACCACGTTCAGAAGTAATCTATACCTTTCCTAAAAAATCAGCCTTGTCCAATTCTATGCTCCCGGTGTTTCTAAAATGAGCCAACATTATAGCAAGTCCTATAGCTGATTCAGCAGCTGCTACAGCCAATATGAATATTACAAAAATTTGCCCCTGTATATCTCCTGTGTAAGTAGAAAACGCCACAAAATTCAAATTCGCAGCAAGCAGCATAACCTCCAGCGATAACATGACGTTTATCATACTTTTTCGGTTTACAACAACTCCGCACACTCCTGTTACAAATAGGATAGCTGCAACTACAAGAAAATGCTCCAGCAGTATTCCAGAATTGACTAGAAATTCCATTTAAATATCCTCAATGGCACGCAATAACTACAAATCATCTATACCACCGCCAACCTTCGGGGATACTAGCCTGACCTTTGATGACCTGCTAACTTGAAGCCTAACGTCTTGTTTTAGAGATTTTGACTTAGTAAAACTCAATGTGAGCACTAAAGTCCCTACAGCTGCAGTCAACAAGAGCAATCCAACCATCTGAAATGCGTAAAAATACTTCGTGTACAGCTGAGATCCTATGATAAACACATTTCCAACTGGATCCATCGTGGCGCCCCCTCCATTCGCATTAAAATAAGCGACTTTGGTGCGGAAAATGGCGTACAAAGAACACAGGAAGAAAACGGACCCAAGAACTATGCCCACAGGGTAAAACTTCACCAACCCGTGTGTTAACTTCACATAACCAGCATCCAACATCATTATAACAAACAGGAATAGTACCGCTACAGCCCCCACGTACACAATTACGACTAGCATGGCTATGAACTCTGACCCCATAAGGACAAAAAGTGCACTAGAAACAGTAAATGTCAAAATGAGATTAAGAACCGCATATACCGGGTTCAGCGCAACTATAGTGCCGACAGCAGCAAACACCAACATCACTGCAAAACAGTAGAACAACAATGCAACCATGAATCTGCTCGAGCACCGACATACTGGCGCCAATGATAGTACGCAATGGCACACACTTGCAAGACGATTTACCACGAGCCCCGCCAGGCGACTAACAAGAAAGGGCTAGGTCAAGTACTTGAGACCATGAAAGAGGATATGGAGTTGTTAAAGAGAAAATTAGAGGAATCATTTTTGAGATACGGTCAGGAGTAATTCTCGCTAAAGAATGAGATAAAACGAATGGGACTGGCACACAGAAAACTTAGTCTAAGATGTCTTCTTGTAGCTTTCTATTCTTTCTTCTACAACATGCCTAAAATGTCTGAACAACCCCTGTATTGGCCACACAGCAGCATCCGCTAATGCGCATATCGTATGACCTTCAATTTGCGACGCAACGTCCAATAAGTGGTCAATCTCCTCTTTTTCTGCTTCACCACTGACCATCTTCTTCATCATTCTCCACATCCAACCAGTTCCCTCTCTACAAGGGCTACATTGCCCACAAGATTCATGCATGTAGAAACCGGATATTCTCTCTATTGCCTCTATGAGATCTGTGGATTTATTCATTACTATCATCCCAGCTGTACCCAATCCAGATTTAACAGCCTTTAAAGCATCAAAATCCATGGTAACTTCATCACACGTGGACTTTGGCAACATGGGAACCGAAGAGCCACCAGGAATTACTGCCAAAAGGTTATCCCATCCCCCTATAACTCCTCCCGCATATTTCTCTATGAGTTCCCTCATTGGTATGCCCAATTCCTCCTCAACGTTGCATGGATTGTTAACGTGACCAGATATACAAAAAACTTTCGTGCCGGCATTATTAGGTACGCCAAGTGACGAAAACCATCCCGCACCTCTTCGCATTATATCGCCTACTACAGCTATAGTTTCAACATTATTAACAGTGGTAGGAGCGCCGTACAATCCCACAGCAGCAGGAAATGGCGGCTTCAACCTAGGCATGCCCTTTCTACCTTCTATGGACTCTAGCTGCGCGCTTTCTTCACCACAAATATATGCACCCGCACCCCTGTGTATGTACACATCTAAGTCGTAACCTGACTTACACGCGTTTTTACCAAGTAACCCGTGACTGTATGCCTCCTGTAAAGCCTGAAATAGAACTTGGTATTCATTGTAGAACTCACCTCGTATATATATGTACGAAGTGGTGACACCCATCGCAAATCCTGCAATTAGTATACCTTCAAGAATCTTATGAGGGTCATAACGAATGATATCCCTGTCCTTGCACGTGCCAGGCTCCGATTCATCCGCATTTACGACCAGATAGGCCGGCATATTATCCGCTCGTTGTTTGGGCATGAAGCTCCACTTTAAGCCCGTAGGAAATCCTGCGCCACCTCGTCCCCTTAAGCCCGAATCTTTTATTTCTTGTATTATTCTCTCGCGTCCAAGTAGTAATATATCCTTGGTAGTACTCCACACACCACGACTCATGGCCGCTTTCAAATAGGGGGATTCCTTCCCAGATAAGTTTGTAAATATCGCGTCTTCGTTCTTCACATATTACCTAAGGACACAAAATACACATAAGGCAGTACATATCACAAAACACATCCCCAGCTTCACATCTGAAAGTCGATACCGGTCCTAGACGCTATCTCACGCACTCCGTATTTCCACCCATATCCCGTGCACAATACCGCATCTATCACAGACAAACAGCTGGCACCATAAAGCTCCAGAATGCGCTTAACATACGAAAAGAAAGACTGCCACACAAACTGTATAAACTTCTCGCAGCGGTCATTATCTAAAAGACACTCATGTAAATACATGTCCCTCTTTTCAAGCCTATATAACCCGCTAGCAATATCTATCACCTGGCTAACTTTCCCATATAGCATATCATACGTCCTGTAGAAGCCTCCCCTACTTCCTAGACCTACCACTCCATCGGATACCATATCGTATATAACCAGCGGCAGTCTTTTGTACATAGATCTCAACATTTCATCATCTTCTACTCTACATTCAAGTGCCTTGAGAAATATGTCTATTCCCAGCCTATCCAATGTCGCAAACGTACCCAATGATATCCCGGTGTTTTCACAAGCAATTATATAGTCTGCAACTTCTACATCAACTTCAGATACATACGCCCCTACTATACAGGCAGTCGCAAAAAAATAACCTATCTTATCGTAAAATCCGTATTCATAGCCTTCATAGGCAATTAGCTTCACCTTCTCATTCAACAATTTTTTCAATAAATTTCTACAATCTGCCGAGTTTTCTGCATGAAACGCACACTCAAAGACTAGCGCCTTTTGATAGAAAGAAGGAAGATTCACATTGACAATTCTGCTGAGTACACTGCTACCTACCTTTGAACATAATACGTCTCTAAACGACAACGTGGTACCACGAGATAATACGGGTACCCCACTGTTGATGACAGCTTCTGATCGAAGGAACTCTATCCTCTTTTCTTCTGTATCTATGAATTCCAAAATGCAGTCTATATCTCCAACGCTGAAGCCCTTGCTGCCAGAATGACGCACTTCTACAAGTTCGTCTAACCATGGAGAATCCTCACTAGCGCCCGTGTAACATAGCACCACCCCTATGCCACAGCATAAAATGCGCCTCACAACCCCCATTTGAGAGGAGCCAGGGTCCACGATCATTAACTTGCTGATAGGCAAAAGAACTCCCACAATAGATCAAAAACTACACGCGCAGACAAACAGTATTATATCCCAAACTCATCCTTAATTTTCTGCACTATGTCCTCTGGAGGATTTTCCCCCCATCCTGAGTACAAAATCTCCCCATACAGTGCCACATCTAGAGAACCACTTTTACTCTTTTCTAAAAACATCTCTAGTTTATGCTTATCAACCAAAACGTAGTGCCACGCGGGCTTCCCTCTGTCCTTACCTCTGACAAGAAATAAGCAATCCAGCCTGCTCCTTTTTGTAGCCTTAGCAAAGCCTTCAGTACTTACAGTCCTGCTTCTTAAAACACTCTTGTTCTCCGTAAAAGAGGCAGATGTCTTTTCAGTAGGACTTGCAAACTTTTTAGCGAACCCACCACCAGACTCACCCGCACCAGAAGTACTTTTGCCGTCACCACTTTTATCTCCCAAAACGGGCTTATTCCTGCTAAACCTAGACGCAAATCCCTTACTTCCAGTACTCTCCTTATCAGTCATCACTACACCCTTAATTACGCAAACAACCGAGTAAAGCAGCAACTCTCAGAGTGTAACACGTGCTACTCTCCTGTTCAATAGCATTCAAAACCACTCGGCTTCGCATTAAGCGCCATGCATAGCAGCACCGTGTTAGAGTAGCAGTTTTTGATGTACATTAGATTAACGAATAGAATTCGCGCTGTAATAAAGGTATATTATACCTTATAGTATTCTCTTGCGTGTATGCGACCTGACAGCGAATACAATAATCTTGTTGTGATGCGCTACTATGTGATAGACTGCAACCCTTTTACTAAACACCGATGAAAAGATTAATAATTCTGACCGGGCCGACTGCATCGGGAAAATCTAAAGTTTGCGATACACTGAGCGCCCATAAGTCGTGCAGAATAATAAATTGTGATTCTAAACAGGTCTACAAAGGCGTTCCAATAATCACCGACCAGCCTCAAAAAAATTGCTCAGATCTGAGGTTATACGGATATGTGAGTCCAACCGTAAATTATTCAATAAAACTGTGGTTGGATGACGCAACAAAAGAAATCCACAATGCTTTTAGTGATGGCTTATCACCAATACTGACCGGTGGCACCGGTATGTACATAAACAGCATACTGTTTGGCATGTCAGAGCTGCCAGAAATTGATGATGAGATACGCGAAGAAACTAGGGCCCTGCTGGCAAGGGTTGGAAATGAAAAATTTTACGAGATGCTCGTGGATTTAGACCCCAATGCACAGAAGCTACATAAAAATAACACTTACAGACTAGTACGTGCATTTGAGACTGTAAAACAAACTGGCATATCTATATACACGTGGAGAGAAAAGACACGCCCAAAAGGTGATGCTTTTTATGATTACAAAATATGCGTTTTGCTCCCAGAACGGTCTGAACTTTACAGGAAAATAGACAAAAGGTTCTTGGAAATGATGAATTCTGACGCTGTGTCAGAAGTTCAGTACCTAATGTCGCTAGGAATACCTGAAAACATGCCCATTATGAAGGCACACGGAGTCCCAGAAATAAGGGAATATCTCGCTGGAACACTTTCATTAGCTGACGCCATATCCAGGGCACAAAAGAACACTAGGCACTATGCGAAACGGCAGGAAACCTGGTTTAGGACACAACTGCCACAAGACAGGTTATTTTTTCGCAGTCATGAGGAGGCGGTGTCGTACATATCTTCCATACTGTAGGCAAAACCCCTGCATGCCCCTAGTCTATGTACTGGTAAGTATGGATTGCGAACTCAAACGGTACAACCCCCGCTGATGCAAGCCTAACATTTGACAGGGAAAAGGAAACTAGAACCTTACGTGACTCCGTGTCTGCGAGAACGCCGTGCACGATATGTTTGACCTTGAATTCCACGACCGCACTGCTCAGAGAGGCAACACTTTTGGGTAATAACTCAACTTTGTCTATTACCGCCTCAACTATAACATCTTCCGTTTTGTACTTAGAGATAAGGTGATACAACGTAGTGCCCTTGTCCATCATGTTTTTGAATCCTACGAAAATTCTGCGGGAAGAATTATTCTTCACAAATCCCAATTGTATTTCCTCATTTCCCCTATGATAGGATTCATAACGCTTTACGTATTCCCCAGCCAAATATGTAGACAGAAGATCCTCTTCTTTCTGATATACGTCAGTACTCAGCCTTTTAATGCGTAGAAACTCATCACTGTATCTGTCCGTATACTTAACAAAGCTGAAATCCGTCTTGGTAGGAAACATGGAATATATATCGCACGAAAGGAATACCAAAAATACTGTAAAAACCACCAGGAGGAAAAATAGCCATGACCTCTCCGTAACTACGGTCATATATCTTGTAAAGTACCATTCTAGAGCACTATCAAAATATTCTTCTTTATCCCCGGTAAAACCATCACTCATCCTTCATCCTTCACAATTTCACAAATTAAGATATATACCCATACTTTCTCGTTGAAAGCACAAAACCTACACCCGCATAAGATACGCCACAGGCATTTATAGTTGCATTTGGTTAGGATAAAGATAAACACCCTGCACATGTATAGCAAATTTAACTCACAAGTTGGAATAATGATTTGCCAGTGTATATTAGGCAATACTTGCATCTATATCATAGATAATCAGCCACCATCGCCGCTCTACCTTACTGTTCTGCTTCGCAATCAGAGTCAATTATGCCCACTTCCATATTTTTCGAAGTCTTGACTCCCAGACTCTTGAGAGTTCTAGTGCGTGCCAAGATATTCCCATGACCTTCAGAAAGTTTCTTCATTGCCTCCTCGTACACACTACCTACAGAGTTTATTTGCTTACCCAGCTTCTGCATTTCGTTAACAAATCCTGCAATCTTATCGTATAATGCACCCCCTTGACGGGCAATTTCCATTGTATTGCGGTTTTGCCTTTCTAATCTCCACAAAGATTCTATAGTCTTCAGCGTTGCTAGCAGTGTAGACGGACAGACAATGACTATCTTTTTTGCCCATGCATGTCCATGTAGTTCGGGATCAGCACGCACCATAAGAAAATACGCACTCTCAATAGGAATGAACATCAATACAAAATCCGGAGCATTTATGCCCACTATGTCCGAGTACCTCTTCCCAGAAAGGTCATTTACATGCGCCCTAACGGAGTTCACAAAACTTTTCAAATGTGACAGCTTTGCTGCCTCACCTCCACACTCTGAACAGTACCTTTCGTAGTGCACTAAAGACACCTTTGAATCCACGACTATGTGCTTGTTATCTGGAAGCAACACAATAACATCCGGATACTGCCTTCCGCCATCTACACCGGTTAAATTCATGCCCGAACTTTGCACTTTGTAATCGCAGTCCCTGCGAAGCCCAGAATCTTCTAGCACTCTTTGTAGTACAACTTCTCCCCAGTTGCCCTGCAGTTTATTATCGCCTTTCAACGCATTGGTAAGACCTTCAGCCTGCAGAGTTATTCTTTCATTTGCCAGTACTATGCGCTTTATCTCATTCTTTAGTGAGAATTGCTCTTGGCCATATCTCAAAAACGATTCCTCTAGTTTTCTCTTTAACAACTCCATATTCTCTTTCATGGGTTCAAGCACTTGGCCTAGCCCTTCTTTAGATGTCTTGTTAAATTTGTCTATTTTTTCATCGAAAATTTTATTCGCTAAATTCTCAAAGTGAATTTTGCACTGACCATCAATAAGCTTTGAAAACTCGTCCAGCTGCATATTCATTTTCGCTAGACTCTTGTTTTCCACTTCTAGAGATAACAACCTTTCCCTAGCAGCCCTTAATTCCTCAGATAGTTCATCAACCCTTTTCTGCATAGAAGCATTTTCTACTTGGCCTGCTCTTAGCCTATGTTCGAGATCCTTATTCTGCTGCAAAGCGAGATCATGCACATGTCTAGACACCATCCTGGTGGTGAATATATAGATAAAAAATCCGCATACAAACACCGCTGCGGTTGCCACGTACTCTGCAATTCCGAACACCATATCCAGGATAGACTACAAAATAGTATTAAATAATTGTATTCTTTATCGTATAGTATGTCCAAGTTCTTCTGCACACATAAGAGAGATGCACGACATAGAGTTCATAAGAGATAACCCAGAACTATTTGACAAGGCCATGGCCGCGCGTGGCTTGGATAAGCAGGCAGAGAAGATCATATCTCTGAGCTCTAGAAAAAAAAAAGACCTATCTGCTCTTTATTCTCTACAAGAACAGCGTAATTCAATAACCAAAGAGATAGCCGCAATGAGACGGCGTGGCGACGATGCGTCTCAGCAAGTTGAACTTTCAAAAAAAGTAGCTCTAGATATAAGCGCTCTTGAGAAAAAATTGCGTGAGGACGATGAGCTCCAAAGGCTAATGGATATGCTCCCAAACATTCCGGATGCTTCTGTACCTATAGGACTGAGCGAGGCCGACAATGTGGAAGTAAGGACTTGGGGAAAGAAGAAAAATTTTCCATTCCAGCCTGTACCTCACTATGAAACTGGAGAAGCATTGAAGTTGATGGATTTTCGTCGTGCAGCTTCTCTTTCTGGATCTAGGTTTTCTATCCTGGTAGGGCAGCTTGCTCAACTAGAGAGAGCCTTGGCAAATTTCATGCTTTGTATGCACTCTGCAGAGTTTGGCTATACGGAAGTTTTTCATCAGGCTCTAGTCAATGATTCGGCGATGTATAATGTCGGACAGCTGCCAAAATTTCACGAAGATTCCTTCGTTACTACAAATGACTTAAGGTTAATACCCACAAGCGAGGTCGTTCTTACCAATCTAGTGGCAGGAGTAAACATTCCTCTACAGTGCCTTCCTTTGAGATTTACAGCATATTCACAGTGCTTTCGTGCGGAAGCAGGTAGTGCAGGACTTGATACCAGAGGAATGATACGGCAGCATCAATTTAGCAAAGTAGAGCTAGTTAGCATAACAGAGGAGAATGAATCAGATAAAGAACTGATAAGAATGCTATCCGTGGCTGAGGAAGTACTGAAGCGCTTGGATTTGCCTTACAGGGTGATGCTTTTATGCTCCGGAGACATGGGATTCTCTGCTAGCATGTCGTACGACATTGAAGTATGGATGCCTGCTCAGAGCAAGTATAGGGAAATTTCTAGTTGTTCAAATTGCAAAGCTTTTCAAGCAAGGCGAATGCGTGCAAAGTATTTCTTTTCTGAGGGGCAGACTAAACATTCACGTTTTGTACACACGTTGAACGGATCAGCTCTAGCCATAGGAAGAACTATAGCCGCAATAATGGAAAACTACCAGAATGCGGATGGATCCATTACTGTGCCGGATGTTTTGCGTAAGTACATGGACACCAACACTATCACAGCATCAAAAGCGAGCTTCGTCTTCTAGGCAAAATGTATCCTCCTACAGGGCAACTGGTGGGAATGCTACAATTCGCCGCATATGCTGAATGGTTTGGCTTTGGCTATAGGAGAACCATGGCCACAATAATGGCAAACTACCAGAATACAGACGGATCCATCACTGTGCCTGATGTTTCACGGAAGTACATGGACATTAACGCTATTACAGCATCAAAAACGAACTTCGTCTTCTAGGCCAGCACATGCGATCTCAAAGGATGAGCAAAACATTCAAGTTTTGTACATACGTTGAACGGATCAGCTCTGGCTATAGAAGGACCATAGCAGCAATAATGGAAAACTACCAGAATACAGACTGATCCATTACTGTGCCAGATGTTCTACGTAAGTACATAGATATTAACACCATTACAGCATCAAAAACGAACTTCGTCTTCTAGCCAAAACACACCGTTCTGCGGGAACGGGTCGGTGTAAATGATACACTTCGCTGCATGTGCATTACGCGACGCAAATCAAACTTCAAAACCTATCAGCTTTAACTTTGTATTATAGAAATATTTGGCTAATATCAGGAGATTACTAATCTAAGTTTATTTATCACTTTAATAGTATTACTTAGAAACACTTCGATAAGCTGCTTCAGCTATTAGCACTTCCGGTTATCAACAATTTCTCTGCTAAAACTTCAATTGTACTATACAATGAATACTCAGGGACTTTCAGATAGTTAAGATCAGTTATATAATCTAATACTTTATGTTTTATATTACGCACATGAAGAATAATTTCTCCATGTATGCTGCTTGGAGCTGCGCACCGAAGGAACACGAAACCATATGCACCACCATAACTTTTCGAGATGTAGCAGAAGCATCGTTGCATTACAGAAAGTCCTGTAATCAATAACTCCTATTCCCCCCCCCCCCTATTTATTGACTTTACAACACCTGCGGCGCAGACCCCCTCTTTATCCACTTGACCGAGCTTATCACCGACCACA
>NZ_JAWLNY010000020.1:0-16672 GCF_036903315.1 Anaplasma bovis
CCATATTTAAAAAACTCATGTACATGCACGTAGGATAGGGTTCGAAATTCTGGGGGAAGAGAGTGAAAGTTTTTGCCCCGGTGCCTGACTATATGAGAGAAACAGCAAAGACATTGTTCGGAATCGACATGGAACATTTTTTACCGGGGCATTCCACATCTTGAAATTCACGCACTTGTGCTAATTGTGACAATCCTGAGCAATTACTACACAACACGTGATGTCTGGCTAAAATTCGCGGTTACTACGATTTTGGTATCTGACGGTCTCGAAGTATTTGTGTTCTCTATACAATGTGTGTGATGACCAATCCTGTTACAAGCGGTAGTCTTACTATAGGGCATGGTGCCTAAATAGCATTTGCTGCATGACACTCCACATCTTGAAATTCATATATCTATGCGAACTGCGACGGTTACAGCGTAATGACTACACGATACGTGATGCCTGGCTAAATTTTGCGCTACTACGATTTTGGTATCGGAGGGTCTCGCAGTATTTTGCGTTCTCTACACAATGTGTGTGATGTCCAATCCTGTTACAAGCGGTAGTCTTACTATAGGGCATAGCGCCTAGATAGCATTTGTTGCATAGGCGTTCTACATCTTGAAATTCACACATTTATACTAGTTGATTTACCCATGTTGTTCCTGTCAAAGGTGAAGTAATGGCAGAAGGATAGGATGGCTATATAAGGAAGTTGAGAACCGAAAGCAATTGAGTATGTGTTCCCTAGCGCATTAGTTCCCCTGATAGCGGGAAGAACTTTATACCGAGTTCTCGTCGCTATACAAGACGCTATACTGAACCCACGAGACACTCCATATTTAAAAAACTCATGTACATGCACGTAGGATAGGGTTCGAAATTCTGGGGAAGAGAGTGAAAGTTTTTGCCCCGGTGCCCGACTATATGAGAGAAACAGCAAAGACATTGTTGAGAAGCGACATAAAACATTTTTTACCAGGGCATTCCAGCCTTGAACTCCAGCGCTTGTGCGAAATTGCGGCGATTTTGGCATATGACTGCCTCACAGCATTTTTGGTTTCTATGTAACGCGTGTATATACCAACCTCGTTAAAAGCGGGGGTCTTACTATAGGGCATGGTGCCTAAATAGCATTCGCTGCATGACACTCCACATCTTGAAATTCATATATCTATGCGAACTGCGACGGTTACAGCGTAATGACTACACGATACGTGATGCCTGGCTAAAATTTGTGGTTACTACGGTTTTTGTGCACGACGCCTCGTAGCATTTATATTCTCTATGCAACATTCATACAGTACACTAGCAATTAGCATCAGAGATAACAGAGTTTTTGGTTTTTTTTGCCACGTATAAGAACTTATCTGCCCTTGCGAGCATTTGAGGAGGAGTGTCATCACTCTGTAGCCCCGTGACCCCCATACTTACAGTTTTCTTCAGAGTTACTGCGTTAGTAACAAAAGGTTCACATTCTATGAGCTCACGTAGTCTTTCCGAAGCAACTATTGCCTCGGCCATGGGCGTTTCCGGGAAAATAATGACAAATTCCTCTCCACCAAATCTAGCTAACAAGTCTGATACTCTTATGTTGTCAAATATCCTTCTGCAAAGTAATTGCAACAATTCATCTCCGATAGGATGGCCGTATGTATCGTTCACTTGTTTGAAACTGTCTATATCCAAAATGACGAGAGATAGATCTTTGTTGGTCTTCTGAGATTCAGTAACAATATTCTGGAAATACATGTCGAAATAGCGTCGATTATAGCACCCGGTTAGGGAGTCCTTTATAGACATTTCCGCATTGGTTTTAAGGTGCATCCTTAGGGCATCCTGATACCGTTTTCTCTTTATTTGCAGCGCGGTTCTTGCTATGAGTTCATTCTTGCACATTGGTGCCATTACATAGTCGTTTATCCCTATTTCAAAAGCCCTACTGAGGATCTCCGTATCGTCACTCTCATCAGGCAAAAGGAGCACCGGAGTGTATCGAGTATCAGCGTTGCTACGTAGATTAGAACACAACCTCAATCCATCGCCTGAAAAATGCAAATCCACTATAAATAAATCGCAGTCTCTGACATTGGCAAAATCTATTACTTGTGTGGGAGTAATAACTACAGTGTCTTTGAAGTGTTTCTGTAATGTGTTATTTACTACCTCAGAGCGGATCTTGTCCTCGTCTGCTATAATGATAGTGCCATCAGAAATCTGATTTGAATATTGCATTATACTACAATCTACCGCCTGCATATCGGCGCTGGTTTTCCCTCTCAGTCTAAGTTCATCTACTAAGAGTTTGAATTTCGTCAACGAGCGTATCCTAGAGAACAAGGCCATATCGTTTATGGGCTTTGTTAAAAAATCATCTGCACCCGCATTCAGCCCATTAACGCGGTTTTCTGAGGTGTTGTCTAAAGCAGTTACCATAACAACAGGTATGTACGTTATAGAAGGATCAGCTCTCAGCTTCCTACATACCTCAAAGCCGTCCATTCCGGGCATCATTACATCAAGCAATACAAGGTCTGGCTTACTTTCTTGTGCGATTTTTATAGCGTCAGGACCATTATTTGCTGTCAATACGCTGTAATACTCGGAGGTTAGTTTGGCTTGTAGTAACTTCAGATTATCCTCTAGATCATCAACTACAAGTATTCTTGCTGTCATAATCTATTACTCTATACATAAAACAATATCACTCTTGTCTAGCACATCGTTGAAAGTAGAAGACGGATGATAAAAAGAGTTGCTAGGTATAAACAATAAACATTTTTCCTAAGCGGCTTTAACTTAAGTACATGAACTGTCCCCATCTTCCTGTCCATTCGTATGTGTACACACTTCTTTACCGGAATTGCCACTACTTACAGTTTCGTCGCCATTGCCACTTGTAGCAGCTTCGCCGGAATTTCCACTCGCAGTTTCACCGTTACTTGCAACATCAAACGCTTCCGTAGATGCAGTATGAGGAGAAATGAGAGCAGTATTCCTATCCTCTTTCTTAATTAGATCTCTGATTTTATATCTTTTATACAACTTGCCATCGCTTCCGTATATATGGCTAGAATTCTCATCGTCAATGTCTATACTATCGCCAACACCATTAGTGCAAATGCCCTTGATAGTATCTAATACCTCGGTCTTAATCTCTTGAAACTTTTTATAGTACATAGCAACGTGCTTTATCGTTCCAGGAATCTTCCTGTGATCTACTACCAAACACCCCACCACAGCAATAAGCAACATTTCAGAAATGCCAAGGCTAAGCATTGCAATCCTTCTCGACCGTAAAAACGCTCAACGACCGTATTATCAGGACAAGCTTGCTGAGATCAAGTTGAGAAGAATCTATGTCTTCCAAAAATCTATAATAGGCATCCAAACGACTTTTATGCTGGGCACACCATGCGCTCACAGAGCTCTCAGCTATGTTTTTCGGCACATTAGTCTGAGCAGGGTATTCGCTCATTATGCGCTGCACTATGTTCCCAGTTATTATGGATTGATAATCACTCAAATCATCCAATAAGTTTCTTATCGCAATACGCTGCCAGTACGACGAAACAGCATCCATCTGCATAGCTAGATCCCGAACCCTTCCAAAATTCAACACGGACCACAACCTGAAAAATATCATGCCAACGGTCGATGTCTCCATTCCTGAGCTCTCTGAAATATATACGATATCCATCCCAAAGATTGAGAAGCGTAAACTGCCTATCCTACGCAAAATATCTGGATTTATACAATCTCTAGGCATGCTTCTGAATACTTCATTATATGCATCCAAAAACTCACCTGACAGTATGTTGCTTAAATTTTCCTCTAACGACAAAATCTGCGTCGAAATGATGCCTATCCTCTTCTCTATGTGCGCAAATTTATGCATATGTCTAAAAAACCAGAACGTTGCCTGGCCGATAAACTTCTGTACCTCTCTTACAATCTTAACGTAATCATGTACGTCTATTTTACCGTCTATTCTGTCTAACTCACTCCAAATATCGTCAAGATTGTATATACAAGTAGTGATAATATATACCCGCGCTATCATGTCCATGGCGATGCCCATGCTCTCCGTGTGGCTCACAAACACGCAGCCCATCCTGTTGACTATGTCGTTTGCTATACATGTAGCCAGTATCTCGTGCTTTAGCTTATGTTGTCGTATATATTTCTCAAACCTATTCCTAATACACTCTGGGAAGTAGGAAAGAAGGTACTTGTCTTCATATACCTCAGATAGACCCTGATCAAATAAAAAGGATGAATTGAGAATCGCGTTTTTCGTAAAAGTCCTGACATATGCAATCAGGACAGCTATCTGAGGCGCACTTAACCCTCTAGACTCGCTAAGCATTGTTTGTATTTCATCGTCGCTGGGTAAAAATTCTATGCTTCTATCCAGTGCTATAACTTTTTCCAGGTACAGCATGATTCTATGATGTTGCTCAACACGTTTCTGCGCTTGCATTGTTTCCAGCATCAATGCCCTGGTCTCAAGCTTGTTATGAGATTCCAAGATTATGTTTGGAATGTCGTACAACATGTCATCTAGTATCTTATTTCTCTCAGACATGGAAATAAAACCGTCCTTCACAGCCATTTCCAAGCATATCTTCAAGTTTACTTCAAAATCGGAACAGATAACCCCACCAGAATTGTCCATGAAGTCGGTATTTATCATGCCGCCCGCAGAAGAGTACTCAATTCTACCAAGCTGAGTGCAACCTAGATTACCTCCCTCGACAACCATGGAAGCTCTCAAAGACTTTCCGTCAACTCGCAGTAAATCGTTCGCCTTATCACGTACAGCAGAATTCTCTTCAGTAGAAGATTTTACATAAGTTCCTATGCCGCCATTCCATATCATATCCACAGGAGCTTGCAACATCATCTGTATGAGCTCAGTAGGAGATACACTTGTACGAGAAGTCTCAATAGCAAAACATTGCCTCATTTCTTCTGTCAGCTCTATGCTCTTCACCTGCCTACAGAACACCCCTCCACCCTTTGATATGAGTTCAGGATTATAATCCATCCACGACGAACCAGGAGTGTTAAACAACCTCTGTCTTTCTGTATAACTCTTCTCAATGTCCGGTGACGGATCAACGAATATGTGCAAGTGGTTAAATGCTCCCAGTAAACGCATTTTCTTGGATAGTAGCATGCCATTACCGAAAACATCTCCAGACATATCTCCTATTCCAATGGCAGTAAACGGCAGTTGCTCAATGTTTCTACCCATTACCCAGAAATGCCTGCACGCCGCAACCCAGGCACCTTTCGCAGTGATTCCTATTTTTTTGTGATCAAACCCTACTGATCCTCCAGATGCAAACGCATCACCTAACCAAAAGCCATACTCTTCTGAAACTTTGTTAGCATGGTCTGAAAAGGCAGCTGTCCCCTTATCAGCCGCGACCACAAGATAAGGGTCATCATCGTCGTATCGCACTACCTCTACGGGGGGTACGCACTTTCCATCTACTATGTTGTCTGTAACGTCCAATATCCCACGTAAAAAGTTCTTGTAGCATTCAACTGCAAAATCTGCCGACTTTCCACTTTGTTGCGATGTACCGCCTCGCACTATAAATCCTCCCTTAGATCCCACGGGCACAATTACTGAATTCTTTGTCATCTGTGCCTTCATTAATCCCAGGATCTCAGTACGAAAATCCTCAGTTCTATCAGACCAACGCAGCCCTCCACGAGCTACCTTACCCCCGCGCAAGTGTATGCCTTCAAACACATTGGAATATACATATATTTCCCTGAACGGGCATGGAAGAGGAATATCAGCTATTCCAGATGGATCTATTTTTATCGATATATAAGACTTATCAGGGTCCTGATAGTAATTTGTACGTACCGTAGACAATATGACGCCATACATACACCTAAGTACGTAGTCGTGAACTATGTCAGATATGCATGCGAACGACTCTTCAATATCTTTGCAGATAGAACTTATCAATCCTTTTCTATCTACGGAAATCTTTGGATCAAACTTAGCTTCAAATAATGCTACCAAAAGTGCAATAACTTTATGGTGCTTACGCACCACCTTTTGCACATAGGACTGACTATAGCTAAACGAAATCTGCTTCAAATATCTGCTTAAAGCCCTGATTAACAGCACTTCCTTCCAGCGCAGATTTGCTAGAAGAACCAAACTATTGAAATAATCACTCTCCGTCTGCTTGCAGAAGACCTTCTTCAGTACGATTTCAAACTGGCTCTTTGCAATGCTGTAGTCAGGAGATGTATTGGATTGAAACAATATAAAGTGGTGCATGCGGATGCACCTGTTGAGTATGTTGACATCGTAACTGTAGTGAAATGCAACCTTGACACCCATGTTTCTCACGATATCCAAAACCTTAGAGAGATGTAAATCACTCTCTAAGGGGACATATATCTTTAACTGGTACTGACTGCTCTTGTCTGATACAAATAAATCTACCTCCCAAGTACCGCTCCTGAGCACTTCGTCAATCTTCAATATATCGTGGCACGCACCTTCAGGCGTGAAATACTCTTGATAACTAACCGGAAACGCGGTAACGCAAGCACAGAACTTTTCATACATATTCTTCTTGTGCAATACCTGCAGCAGCTTGTCTTCCCATCTTCTAGTAGATTCTACTACAAGCTTTTCCACATCTCTCTCGGAAATGCCGCATTTTGCTACATGCTCTACCTTCAATGTGAACTGCAGCTTCACTAAGTCCGACTCGTTGTACATATTATAGTGATGACCTACAACGTTTCCGGATAGAGCGCCTTCCAACACCCTTGCCACTCTATTCGCAAGCTCAGTGTTTGCTAGATCTTTAGGTATAAAGATTATACACGTGATGAACCCATTTATCGCATCTTTCAGCATGAATAGCTTCACCTTCGGCGCGCTAGATAGAGACAAGATCCCCATGGAAATCTGAAACAACTCCTCTTCTGAGAAGTAGAATAGCTCCTCTCTAGAGAATTTCTGAGCTATAGCAACTAAAGCCTTGATGTTATGGCCATTCTTTATAAATCCTGACTTCTTCTCCACATACTCCACCTTTTGTCTTACTATGGGTATGTGTTGTGCACTTTGAAATGAGACGTGCGATGTAAAAAACCCGTAAAAGTGCTCTTCCCTTACCACTTTCCCGCCGGCATCGAAAGTCCTAAATGTTACACACGTGGTATAACCGTGCCTGTGCACAGGAGAGATAACATTAGACTGAGCTATGTATAAATGTCCCGCCACTCCGTCATCCACGCTTCTACAGTTTTGAGCAGCGTAATCCTCTATCTTCATCAACCCAAGACTATCTTCCTCCACCGCAGTTAAAACATTGCCCTGCGGTGACCTGACGTAGTTTCCATATCCCAGGAATACAAAGTTGTCTTTACATAACCACTGAAGAAAACTGCATATTTCCTCAAAGTTTTCATCACCATCCAAATCCGATAGTATACGCGAAGCACGGTCCACCATAGGCTGCCAATCGTGCACGCAACAAGCTACGCAACCCAGTACACCTTCTATGTCTTCCTTAAGCTTTTTCCTGTTACTTTCATTCGTCGGGCCAACCACAAAGTATGCTACCGACTCGCTAGTAGCGTCGTCAGCACGCGATTCCTCATGCCTAGGATTTATATTAACTATGCGACCATCAACTCTCTCTATGCTCAGTACGGTATTCGTATAATGATGTATGGAAAGACAGTGCTGCTTTATCGCTATGATGATGGAATCTACTATAAAGGGTAGGTTGTCGTTTGCAGTTTGGATGATTGTAAAATCTCCTGCTTCCTTGGATTCAGGTCTTGCTACCGTAAATACCCGGACCATTGCCTGTCCGCTCTTCCTGTTGCCTATAAACTCATACAGGCTACGCACCATGTTTAATAAAAACTCCCCGCTCAACTCTACGTCTGTGCTGTAGGAGAAATCATAAAACTTTTCAACAAAGCTTCTGAATGTGCTAGAGTCGGTATCTCTTGAGGAATTTTTGTTTAGGGCTTTTAGTACGGAAGACAGAACCTTTCCATCAAAACTTGGTGCTTCATCTCTACCGGCACGCATACTATGTACTCAAAAATCAAGAACAAAAACATGTGACCACAACAAAAGTCAGGATAGCATACACTATGCCAGTTAAAACACAATTAATTTAATAAAATTCTATCCACACAAAAACTACATAAATTGCGCTCACCTAAGGGCGGAGAGTGCAGGTATAAGTGCTATTTTTAGTTAGTGTATACTTAGTGCATACTCTCGTTTAATGAGAAGTGTGCCACATGTGCTAACAATCGAAATAAGTGAAGCCGAATTTGCGAATTAATGTACTGCCTATATAAGCGGTGGATGACAATATTATTGTATAATCGGAGATATAGAGAGATTATAAGCTTGGCGTCTATAGACATTGTTGCTGCATACAATTACTCAGGGTTAACGACTACGCCGCTATGGTGTCCAGAGAGTATATTTTCCTATACATGATCTTGTGGTTATGGTATTTCCTGCAATGACCAAATTGCTTTGGATTCTCTTATGGATGAAGATGGTAGAAAAGCTGTATCCGATATACTGGAGGAGGTAGGAGGATATGGAGAAGCAGATACTGTGACTCTTTTCGAGCTGAAAACTATATTGCATGATAGAGGATTCGGAGTGTTCATGCTTTTATTCTCTCTTCCGTTGGCTATACCCCTTCCTACTATACCAGGCTACACAACAATTTTGGCGCTGCCGTTGATACTATTTTCGGTGCAGATGTTAATGGGGCGTACGACTCCGTGGTTACCGGATTTTTTGGAAAGAAAGTCTTTCAAGCGTGGATTTCTTGCTATGGTAATAGAGAAGACCTCTCCGCTGCTGAAAGCTATGGAAAGGTGGACAAAGCCGAGGGTGATGTTCATTTTTTGCGGGCTGGGAAACAGAATTATAGCATTGATATGCCTGCTGTGTGCCTTGTCTATTGCCGTTCCATTGCCCTTGACCAACTTTATTCCTGCAGGTGGAATATCTGCAATAGCACTTGGAATGCTAAATAGAGATGGTGTTCTAGTTGTACTAGGCATAGTGTTAGGACTTCTGGGTCTATCGATAACAACCGTGGTCTTGATTGCGGGTCCAAAACTCGTTATAGAGATGTTCTCTTTTGTTTCTAAGTTTTTTACGCATGAAGCTGTATGACACGCTGAGCTCTGGTAAGACCTGCTTCATGCCATTGAATAGCGACTGCGTGAAAATGTACGTATGTGGGCCAACCGTCTACGATTTTGTACACCTAGGCAATATGCGTTCTGCCGTTGCATATGACATTCTGTTTAGATTGCTTAAAGCTTTATATCCGAAAGTTATTTATGTGAGGAACATAACTGACATTGACGATAAGATTATCAATGCTGTTCACTCTAAGTGTGAGGATATCAAGGAGTTCACGTCGAGATATACGGAATTCTTTCACGAAGATATGCAGGAGCTCAATTGTCTAGAACCCACATTTGAGCCAAGGGCAACTGAAGAGATCCCTTGCATGCTGGAAATTATATCCAAGCTAATTGACAAAGGCCATGCATATGTAGTCAAGAATACTGTGTACTTTAGCGTCGCGTCTCATGGCGCGTATGGCAGATTGTCAAAAAGGAAGCAGGAGGAGATGGTATCCGGTACAAGGGTTGATATTGACGAAGATAAGCGTCACCCTGGAGATTTTGTACTTTGGAAGCCTGCTACTGATGTAGATTTACGTCTTGGTGCGTATTGGGACAGTCCATGGGGGAAGGGTAGGCCAGGATGGCACATAGAGTGCTCTGCTATGAGCTATAAATATTGTGGTGATAGTTTCGATATTCATGGCGGTGGTGCCGATCTCATGTTTCCTCACCACGAAAATGAGCTTGCTCAGAATAACTGTGCTTTTCCAGATGGAGTGTATGCAAAATATTGGGTGCACAATGGCTTTCTTACCGTTAATGGTGGTGAGAAGATGAGCAAGTCTTTGGGCAATGTCCTGACTGTTAGGGAGCTGAAAGAAAAGGGCGTGGATGGCCAGGTGATGCGATATGTATTTCTAAGCACGCATTACCGCAAACCTCTTGACTGGAATGACAAAGTTGTTAGCAGTGCGAAAGTGGCAATGAAGAGAATATCTAGGGCTTGTCAGCAATTATGTGAAGGATATTCAGTAGAAAGCGATGACAGTGTGCAGATTAATGAAGGGGTCATGGAAGCTCTATTAGATGACATGAATACGCCGAAAGCGATTTCCATTGTGCACGACATGGTGACTCAGATAAACAAGATGCGTGATGTAGAGGGAAGAGCGAATTTGGCTAAGAGCTTAGTCAAAAGCATGAAGTTTATGGGAATGGACTTTGTTGGTAAAGAAATTGTAGGAGGCGAAGATGAGAGTGAATGGGGTGATACAAGTTGGATAGAAGCAAGCATAGCTGAGAGAAACGAGGCCAGGAGATTGGGGAATTTTGCTCTTGCGGATAGGATACGAGATGAGTTGCGCAGTAGGGGTGTTGTGGCTGTGGATGAAAAAGATGGGAAGACAAGTTGGTACTTCGAAAAAGACTCAGATAAGTGAGGGAATCCGCAGGAACTCGATTCTAAAAGCAATGCAGATGAAATTTGCAAAATGGTTTCACTGGCGTACTTTACTTGACTTGTTGGATATTTAATGACCTAATGAATGCATGGTCGATGTTGACAATTCTGCGGTTACTTGTAGAGTTGACCCTTGGGTTTTTCTTTTCTTAACTTGAAGGTTTAAATATGTCTTTACTAGATGCTAGACCTGTGTACAAGCCTTTCGATTATCCGTGGGCATATGATGCGTGGCTATGCCAGCAGCGGATACATTGGATTCCAGAAGAAGTTCCGTTGGCCGATGATGTTAGAGATTGGAAAACTACGCTTTCTGAGAAAGAGAAAAACCTTTTAACACAAATCTTTAGATTCTTCACGCAGGCTGATATAGAAGTAAATAACTGCTATATGAAGCACTACTCCAACATATTTAAACCCACTGAAATATGCATGATGTTGTCTGCATTTTCTAATATGGAAACTATACACATCGCAGCTTACTCTTACTTGCTCGATACGATAGGGATGCCTGAAGTAGAGTATCAGGCGTTTTTAAAGTTTGAAGCCATGAAGAAGAAGTATGATTACATGCAGCGATATGAGGAGTGTAAAAAGGGTGATAAGAGGCACGTTGCAAAAACGCTAGCGGTTTTTGGTGCGTTTACCGAAGGACTACAGTTGTTTGCATCTTTTGCTATTTTGTTAAATTTTCAACGTTTTGGCAAAATGAAGGGGATGGGACAAATTATTGCGTGGTCTGCGCGTGACGAGACTTTGCACACTGAGTCTATTATTAAACTATTCATAACTTTTGTTAATGAAAACTCTGAAATATGGGATAGAGATCTGCAGCAGGAGCTGTATGATGCGTGCAAAGCCATCGTAATGCTTGAGGATGAGTTCATAAATTTGGCCTTTGCATTAGGTGATGTTGAGGGGCTTTCTGCTGATGAAGTTAAAAGATATATAAGGTTTATAGCTAACCGAAGATTGAAGCAATTAAACTTAGATCCTATATATAACGTGAGTTCTAATCCCCTGCAGTGGCTGGATGAGATACTAAATGGTGTTGAATACACGAACTTCTTTGAAAATAGAGTTACAGAGTATGCCAGGGCTGCTACTGAGGGTACTTGGGATGAGGCATTCGAAGACCTATAGGCGGTGGTTGCTTATAATAGCGTTTTGTATTGCGGCGGCAACAGTAGCTCCCGTCGTTCGTGCGTCATCAGAGGTAATGACGCCCAGCAATTCAGGGCTTGATGCCAAACGTGCCATTCCAAAGGCATTTGTTGAGGGGGCACTTGGAACAGCAGAACAGAAAACTGTTCGGGGAGTGTTCTTTGATGTAGAAGGTAAGGAACTTACTTTTGAAGATTTCAAAGATAAGGTGCTTGTTTTAGTGTTTTGGGCCCATTGGAGCCTGGATTCCCTGACTTTGCTGCATGGTATGCAAAAGGTGAGGGATTACTTAGACTTGACTGATATGAAGGATGTGATTGAGATATTACCTATCTCTGGACACGCTGATGGGTTTTCTCCTAATAGGGTCGAAAAGATTGGTGTAGAGCACGGATTGAAGATGCCTTTGTACTTCGACCAGGAGGGTGCACTATTTGATTACTTTGAGGTGCGCTCTGTGCCACTTGCGCTCATTGTAGATAAGAGAGGCAAGGTTATCTACAGGGTTAAGGGATATATGAAATGGGATAGTGTTGCAGTGGTGAAGCAGCTGCTCACTATCGCGACAACTGAATCTTCCGGAGTACTACCCAGTTAATCTACATTCGCAGAGACACATAAGCGTTTATTATGCTTCGTTCTCTGCGCAATGACCTTCTGAGGCGTTCTTCTTGTTTTGTACTACGTTCAATGCGTACACACACAAATCCGCAAAACATATACCATTCTTCTTCGAAAGGTCGTGTAGCTTTTCCAAACTGTTTCGGACCTTTTCTGGTATTATTCCGCCGCGTTCTTTCGAAAGCCAGGAATTTTGGTGCTGTACCGGGTGAGAATCTGGCTTTGGTTCTCCAACATAGATGGCAAATTGTGAAACCTTGCCGCCTGTGAACTCACAGGGCACAAGAAATTTTTTTATAACAGGCATTTATACACCCTTGTTGCAGAATATTTCTAAAAATAAGGATCATAAAGCAGATGAGCAAGGTATAAACTACGCACACTACTACTGCATCCCATTTTATTATTAAAAAGCTTACTTTTTATGGATTGTTACGTCATATTGCTCCTTTTGTGCATTGTGAAACTTTGCAGCAAAGGGAGGTTAGTAGTATAACTTTGGCACACTGTAAATCACCGCAATATTATGAATAAGCGCATAGAGAAGCTGATTTTTTCAAAGGGAAAATGCGTTCCGCTTGACGAATTCATGAAGATTGCGCTTTATCACGAAGATTGTGGATACTACATGAAGAAAATGCCTTTCGGGAAGGAAGGGGATTTCATAACTTCTGCAGATATCAGCCAGCTTTTCGGAGATGTTATTGCACTCTGGCTTCTTCAATATCTGGAAAGTATTGGCGTTGCTGAAGGTTTCATTCTCATGGAACTGGGAGCGGGTAGGGGGACTCTTATTAGCGATATTCTAAGAGTTATAAAGGGATTTCCTCAGTATGACATGTTGCTGGAGGTGCATATAGTTGAGATTAGCCCGCTTTTACGCAGCATGCAGAAGCACAGCATCGGTAAGGATACTATGCGGCAGAAAAAATTTTTTTGGCACACTGAGTTACCTACGTCACTGCCAGATTGTCCAATTGTGGTAATAGCAAATGAATTTTTTGATGCGCTTCCTATAAAGCAATTTACGTCCGTAGAAGGTGAGATAAGAGAAAACTGTGTAATCTGTGACGGGGATTTGCTAACCATGGGAGATATGAAAGCTACGCTGCCTGAGGGGGCTTACGATAATTTAGAAGATGGTTATATTGTGGAAAATTGTGCTGCTGCAGCTGACATAGTAAAGCTTCTGGAAAAGCTTCTCGTGAAAAAAGGAGGAGCAGGGTTGATCATAGATTATGGTTATGTGCAACCAATATACAAGAGCACTATACAAGGTGTAATGAATCATGGATATTGCGATTTCTTAAAGCACGCAGGGGAGTGTGATATTAGCGCTTATGTGGATTTTGGGACATTGCAGAGAAGTTTGGATACAGTTGTCTCGAAAATTAGTACACAAAGGGATTTCTTGCACAATTTTGGGATAAGAGAAAGATTAGAACAATTAATGCAAAATGCCACAGTAGCTCAAGCACATGAGTTGCAAAGCTCATATTTGCGGCTTACAGAAAATATGGGTACTCTATTCAAAGCTATGATAATGCACGCTGTGTAACTATTACACAAGGCGAAGATTTTATATGCTTACGATATGTTTTTCCTATCGATTGTGCATTCGGTATTAGGTAATGACTGGAAGTAATTGTGGTGGCGATAACGTTGCTTTGATCAGGAATAGGGTAAAGCTATTCGACGTTGTATCAAAGAAGATAAAGCTCACAAAAAGGGGCGGCAGCAATCATTATGTGGGCCTCTGTCCTTTCCATTCAGAGAAAACCCCGTCATTTAACGTTAATTGTGACAATGAACTGTTTTACTGCTTTGGATGTGGTGTCTCAGGTGACGTAATACAGTTCGTATCCGATACTGAAGGGCTGGATTTTAAACAGGCAATGGCTCACCTGGCGCAGCTGTATGGCGTAACTCTCCAAAATGTTGGAGATAAGGGGGAGTTTGATTCTATGTTCGAGGCTATGGAGCGTGCTGCATATTGGGCTTCTGGACAGCTATTTAAGAGTAAGCAAGCAATGGCTTATCTCAAGGGTAGAGGCATAAATGGAGATACGATCAGAAAGTTTAGATTAGGATATATACCGCCTTCTGGTCTAAAGGCGCATCTGCTCGCAGCCAAGGTGAGCTTAGATGTCATACGCGATGCTGGACTGCTCAGTAAAAGCGGACAAGACTGTCTATATAACAGGATTACGTTTCCAATTTGTAATCCTATGGGTAGAGTTATATCCTTCGGTGGCCGGTCTATCGATCCTAACCATATTCCAAAATATCTAAATTCTGCTGAGAATGCACTGTTCAAAAAGAGGGAAAGCCTTTACGGATTAAATTTAGCTCTACCTCATGCTAGGAAATCAGGAAAAATGGTGGTGGTGGAAGGGTACATGGATGTATTAATCCTAAGCCAGTTAGGTGTGCAAAATGTAGTTGGAGTGCTCGGTACAGCAATGACTGAGTGCCACTTGAGAAATTTGTGGAGTATAGTTCCAGAAGTAATTATCTGGATGGACGGCGATAAAGCTGGATCTGCAGCATCAGTAAAGATAGCACGTACCGCACTTTCCATGATGAAACAGGGCGAGAGTGTACGCTTTGTGAGCGGAATAGCGGACAAAGATCCTTACGATGTATGCATAACCAGGGGATTAGATGAGGTAATGTCTTTTATAGACGGTGCAAGATTACTTTCTGAATTCATTTGGGAATACGAAAAGTCTTGTATTGATACACATGGTGCTGTCATGCCAGAGCAATGCATGTTGCTAGAAAGTCGAATCCAGGACTATACGTCAAAGATCAAAGATCCAAAAATCCTCAAGTACTATAAGGAATTCTTTTATCAGCAAATTAGGTCGTTACAAAATCCAGAAAGAACACGTTACAATAGGTATTATCAAAAAAAAAGTACTACTATGGATGCTGCAGGTGTGGCACACCATAGCCAACTACATAAATATCGTTTGAACGATGTCCCATTAAAAGCATGTATAGAAGAGAATTATCAAATACGCGTGCTTCAAATAGTTTTAGAGTATCCAGAACTGCTCGCAGATGCGTCTGTATTTGATCAATTTGCTAATATAGACTTCAATGACAATGGCAGGAGGTTGTTACAACAACATATAGTGGATATTGTGGGTACGGATGATACAGAATTATCCAATTATGGCTTGCTTGAAGAACTTATATCTAGAGCAGCGGAATTGAAGGGTGTGTTGCATTCTTTGATAGGGTATAAAGACGGATCTAAAGACGTCTTTCCAACTGGAGCTACTGGTGACAATGTACGTGTGGAATGGCAGAAGCTAATGCTATCAAGAGAGCTGAGTGAGATCCACGAGCAAATAATAGAATCTAGATTGAATGATAGAAATGATGTTGCAACGATGCTATCTGAGCGTGCACGGGAAATCGACGACGAACTCAGAAACCTGTGGTCATGTTAGAGGGGCCTGCAGCGTAGTTTCGGAGAGGCATAACCATCTTCAGCTGGGTTCCAGAAGGTATGTAGATTAAAATGACGGGAGCAATGCAGCAACGATACTTTCTGAACGTGCACGGGAAATCGACGACGAACTCAGAAACCTGTGGTCATGTTAGAGGGGCCTGCAGCGTAGTTTCGGAGAGGCATCACTGCCCTATATATAGAGCCAGTGTTGGCAGGCTACGATAAAAAAACGATGCGATTCAAGTATTAGAAGAACCCGCGTAGCTTCCTAGCACGACTCGGATGCCTAAGTTTCCTTAGAGCCTTGGCTTCAATCTGCCGTATCCGCTCCCTGGTAACGTTAAACAGCTTACCCACCTCTTCTAACGTGTGGATCCTTGCCTCCCTTTCCTATCCCCAAGCGCTGACGTAATGTATGCTCATTTTAGGCCAAGGATTCAGAGAGTGTAAGATTAAATGACGAACTCAGAAACCTGTGGTCACGCTAAAAGGTTTGCAGCATAGCCCCGAGACACTACAGCGTTTGCCAAATCCTAGGGGGCTGATAAAAATGATAGGAATGATGTAGCAGCTCTACACCGAAATATTAGAAGAACTAGGGAACCTCTGGTCATATTAGAGGGCCTGCAGCGTAGTTTCGGAGAGGCATAACCATCTTCAGCTGGGTTCCAGAAGGTATGTAGATTAAAATGACGGGAGCAATGCAGCAACGATACTTTCTGAACGTGCACGGGAAATCGACGACGAACTCAGAAACCTGTGGTCATGTTAGAGGGGCCTGCAGCGTAGTTTCGGAGAGGCAT
>NZ_JAWLNY010000021.1:0-16537 GCF_036903315.1 Anaplasma bovis
TGAGGTTTCTGATTAGTGTTACCCGTAGTGCCAGGTTCCGGTAATAAGGTTTCGGTTTCTGCTGAGACTTCAGCGTCTGAGTGTGTTTCACCTTTGACAGGGGGAGCGTCATCTTGAGAGGTAGGATCTGGTGTTAAGGCTGTGGGTTCTTGTGTAGATGAGGCGTCATCTCCGAGTTTGTGCTCTGATACTGTCATTGCAGAATCTGTTGTGACTATAGGAGGCTTTTCTGTAGGCTGTGGCACCGAAGTCTCGGGTGCTGGTGCAGGGTTAGTGGCAGATTTTTGGACTACTGCAGGGTTCTTGCCTTCGGGATCAGATTTAGGATTAACGGCAGATTCGGTTACTACTGCAAGATTCTGGCCCTGAGTAACGGGTTTGCGCTCTGGTTTGTGGTTAGTAATACCTTCAGATTTGAGATTATCGTCAGATTTGGTGCTATCTACATTTAAGTTAAGGTTCCTGTTATCCGCAGGTTTTGTATCCTGACCAGTATGTTGTAATGCCGCCTTAGATTTTTCATTAGGATCTGATACTACTGTTTTTGGTTTCGTGTCAGAGTCAGCGCTATCTATGGCTACGTGCTCTACTGGTGGAATTTCATGCTCAGATCTATGCTGCAAAGTGTAATGTGTTGGTATGTTCCTAAGTTCTGATAGCAGAGTAGAATTACGCACGAGTAGCGCAATTCCCTTTTTAAGAGTTATTATAGAGTCCTCACTTTCCGTGTGGTGGGGATCAACACGGGGCACGTACGAGGGTGAGAGGTCTGAAACATGAGAGCATAAGATTCTGGGCTCTTGATCAGGAGCTACGTGAACCAATATATGGGAGGCTTTCTGTACTAGCAGTTTTCCGTTAGCGACCTCTAAGTCTCTGTATGTGTTTTTCCGCAGCATCGCTTTTGTTTCCCATAGGTTGGGCGAATCTGGCATCTGCTGCAAAGACAATTTTACTACTGTTGCCCCTTCACTTGGCAGTTTTCTGTGTAACAAAAAATCTTCCAGAGAAGATACAAAGTTTTGTAGATTTTCATCAGATTTGACACGAGTTGCATTGAGGATGGACTTGGGAAGCATCTTTTGACCAACGTGCAGGAAAAGTCCCGAAGGGCTCAAATACAAATATGCTGACGAATATGCTTGTGTAGGTTTTGCAGGTTTGAGAGGTATAGATATTGCCTCATCGTCTAGTTGCAAAAATACCTGGGGAGTGTTAGTAGAATCGCGGTGTATGCGAAGGAACATAGGATTGTTTTCCAATCTTCCCACTTCTTTTCCATCGTTATCTGCTAGAAGTGCAAGATAACCCTTCTTTATTATCGAAAATACGGGGCCAGAATTTTCTGCTGATGTCAAATTTGGTATATGGTCTGATACATACGGCATAACGTCTGAAAGACTCTCTGGCAGCTTACCGTCTAGTTGCTGTATGTAATCCGTAGTTTCTAATTCAGATGGAGTGATGAGAGCACCATTCTTGTCAGAAAATACGAATTTGTACTGTATGTCGCCGGTATTTAAACGCGTTGGAACGGCCTTCAGAAATTGATATTTTGGCGGAATTTCTACCGTGTTGCCGTCGGTGCCTTTGCATAGAAGTAGTTCGTCTACAAAGTAATATCCGTAGGGGGAAATTTCCTTCTTCATTCCATTTTTCAGTGCTATCCCCGCGTAATATAGAACATCCTGAGTGTTTTGAAGGACATCCATGGGAAGTTGTATTGCTTTTCCTATAAACACAGATCCAGCTGGCTGCGTGCTAGTGGCCTCTGTATGTACATCTCTGGTCTTTCTTAGTAAGGTGGTATATCCTTCATGGAGAGCGACACCGGTACTTCCTACATCAACTGACTCAACGTATACGGGGGCGCTCCAAAGTTGTATATAGTCGCCACCTATTTCCCACTGGTCCTCATCCAATTCATCATCTTCTTCTTCCCAGGTGTCCTCCTCAGCAAGAATTGCGGCAGTTTCTTGCGGCAGTGAAGTTTCTACTGCTCCCTCTTCAATGTGCGTGTATGAAGGGGTTTTCGACATGTAATATGGGAAATTCTTTTTTGTGAATGATCTCAATAACTCACTTGAGTAAGACACGGGTTCTGAAACAGCATTAGCGGTATCGCACAGTATCCTGAGATTGTTGTCCCCAGTTTTTTCTATTATGCAAGGTGCGTACATGAATTGCTGTGTTTCATCCAAGAAAATTGGGATAACTCTCCTCTCTTCAGACGGTGATAGCGAAATTTCTGACTCCTTTAAAATCGCTGTTATTTCTCGCGCAGATATACCTTCAGAATCTGAGGAAACCGCATTCTCTAAAGCATTTCCTACATGTATCGGGATAGCATATTCCCCTGGAAGGATGTGCTGAGAGGCATCAGAGCCCTCTGTAGCAAGTAATTTTACCTGCTTAAGTAGCGCTATTGCAGATGATGCTTCTTCTACTAAAGTGACTCCAGGCGAAAGGTCCTTAGATAAAGACGTTTGCCGGTCATTTATCAACAGATATATAGGATAATTCTCCAGTGAAGAGTTTATAATATCGAGTGCTTGTTCGGGGTCCTGTAGAACTTCTTTCCAGTTTATATGTATGCTTTCTGATGGCCTGAGAGGGGAATCATCGACGTACATATCACTTCTCAGATGTATTAAGGAGAATCCGTCCTTGCACATCTTGAAAACCATTCCCTCGTTGAAAAGTTTACCTACCTTGCTAAGAGGAACCGCGAGATTCTCTTGATTCTCTTGGTGGGAAATATCGTAAATATAAACGGATTTCTCGTGTGAGCTGGAATCATGATCATCATGCATCAATTTGTATATAAGCCCTTCAGCATATGTTGCAGCTGGAGAGTTTGTAGCGTTATCTATAGCTGATGTAACGTCCTGTAGGATGGAGGTGTGTGTTTTCAGGTATTCAAGATTTGTGCACGAAGGTGTGGTGCCAGTTTTTATCTCCCGGGGGATAAATGTGTGTACTTCACGAAAGTGTGCAACCTCTAGTGGTGCGCCATATTTATTGCAGAATCTCAACTTAATATTTGGCGCTGAATCTTCCCCCGGGAGGGAATTCTCTACCAGAAATGGTCTCAAATAATGATACTCAGGAGGAATGGAGAGCATCACATTGCTGTCCTGGTACACTATTTGGTTTCCTAAAAAATAGTACCTAAGATAAGGTAGGTGATATATCGTGCCCGTGTCGGTTTGCGCTAATGCCCTCAGATAGCGCGCTTCCTCCATACTATCTTCTAGCTCGTTACCGGCAAATATCTTTATCTGTTTCCCGTAAATGGGACTCGCAGCATATCCATTAGGATATATCAAATTTTTTTCTGTCATACACTAATAAAGTAAGGTCGGAAATTGATATGTAATTCGAGTTAAAAATTCATGAAACTGTTTCAATTTAAGTTGGGAGGTGCCCGATTAGTTTGTATGCTGCATGTTGAGTTCTTGCCACCAGATAGAGGGTTAGGATATGAAGCATTTTGGGAATTGTGTGCTAAGTAGCCCCCAGAGCCGTGTATTGTGTAGATAGGAAGATAAAATTTGACTTTATCAAGCAATGTGTGCTTTATTCTACGCCTTCTCAACGGGAATAGCATTTGTTGAGAATTAGTATTGTGAAGCGTTGGTGCTATAAGCACGCATAGAAGGGCGTTATAGGTGCCGTATACCATGAAATATCTGCAGCGATCTCATATTCTAAAACATGAGATGCTGCCTTCATGTAGTGTATGGCCTTTTTCGCTATGGTAGCGTTTTAGCGACGTACAACACGATACAAAATCCAGTTTGACTCATTGCAACATAGCTCATGTTTTGGTGGGACCGAAACAAAGAGCAACAACAAGAGTAATTCCTCGTAATTCAAGATGTAGGAGTGTAACGAGAATGAAAGTGATTAACAAATGTACATTGCGAGGTTTAGTTCTCTCGCACGTAAGGTCTTTGTCCGCATTCTAAAATGAGTCGACAACGAAACTTCTCTACCACCGGGCGGCGAAACATGCACGAACCTGTTGTTTTTGGCCGATAGTTCATACTTCCCGCATCTGAAGGATACCTGTTGCACGATGCATAAAGGTAAGGTGATTGAGAGGAATTTTTATCAATATTCAAGGTATCTACAATGAAATCTTCAATAAATAAGCGCGTTATAGTACGTGATGGAAAAGAGACTACGAAGGGTGCTCCAGAAGAGGTGAAGCCCCTAGAGTGGAGTGGTGAACAGGCAAGTGGCTTCAAGAGTTTCGCAGACGTTGAGAAAGACTTTCAAATAACATACCAAGTGAATGGAAAGGCAGTTTCCCAAATGGGTCTAGATATAGAAATACGTACTGTATCAGAGATGAGTGAGTCTGCGCTAAAGAGTGCCAAATCCACAATAAGGAAGACATTAAAGGCATTTGAAGCGGAATTTGGAGCTATACCTGCCTCTGAGGAACCACGAAAAATTACTTTATACTTATTTGACGACAAGCGCTCACTCGCAGATTCCATGCAGGACATGGGAAGAGAAAGAAGTTCTTCAGGTATATGCTGGCCTGACCATGGTAAGATATATGCTGCGCAACTTGGAAAAAACAAAGTAGGGAATCTGGCGCATGAATTAACCCACCAGTTGGAATACTACGCAACAGGAGGACTACACAGTCGTGACGAAAGCGCGCGATTTTTGGGAGAAGGAATAGCAGATTACATACAGTACATAGTTCAGAACAACAAAAAAGTGAATTTGGACTTCATGGGGAAAGCTGAAGGTATTCTAAAACTTCTTAATGAAGATGCGGAGCTAAGAGAGGCAAGGACCATCAGTGAAATTGCTTCCATAGTAGAGGCAAGGAAGATCCAGCAGAAAGAGCTGAAAAGTTTTTTCCGCAAGGTAGAGAAAAAGCATGTCAGCACTGGAGATGAAGTGTTAGACCTTCTAAGGAAGCATGAAGTTGTTATTAAGAACACTGATTATGCCAGGATAAGACGTGCGGAAAATGTCGAGGAGGCTTTAGATGTAGTAAAGGAATATAACGACAGCAATAATTACAACAAGCTCGTATACGGCATGAATAGAGCTATTGTAAAATACCTGCAAGAGAACAAACCCGGGATAATTTCTGAAACATTTAACAGTTCGTATAAGGCGTCGTTACAAGAGAAAACGCTTTACGGAGACTCGCCTTCAAAAGCAATATTGCCTGAAGGTGTAGACGCACTTTCGGCAGAATTCATGAGTTGGTTGTCAGAAAACACAGTTGGGAATTTCTCTAATAATCATGAAATGTTGTCTGCTGTGCGAGGTGAAAGAATTGGCTACGCAAACATCATTGATGCAGGAGAAGTGAAGAAAGCTGAGGTATTTACTGTCAAATTGGAAGACAAAGATCATCGAGAAGTTGGCACTCTTTCACCAGTGGAACACATATCTAGCAAAGGTGTAATAAGGGTGCTTAATACAAGTACCAATGACCTTATAAGAATAGATAGTAAGTACTACAACCTAAAGGCTGTGGACACCATTTATGGACGTAAGTACGTCTATTGCGATTCAGAAGGTAACGAGTACTTCAGAAGTGCGGAGGATTTTGTCGTAAACGGAATGGCAGAAGTGCTAGGAAAATACGACAGAAGCTTTGAAGATTTGAGACTATTGAAGAACGAGATGCACTGGGCATATCTAGATCACATTGCGGCAATGGATGTGAAGACCCAAAAGGCATTGTTTTCTAACATAGACCACATGTATGCCCTGTTAAAGAAGAGCATACCGGATATAACAGATGAACGCTATAGGGATTTCGTTGATATAGAAGGCTTTACTAGCGCAAAGTTGGGGACCGATGTACCAAATTCTGAGATACTAGAAGTAATTCTCAAGATGATTCATGCTTATGAAACGTATACTTCTGAGATCGTACAATCGCTTGTATTAGGTGTTGATACAGGCACAGAAGAAGCGGGTATGTTAGGAAGGATTCTTAGATCTCTTGTGTACATAGATCCAGGAGCAGTAGTCGGTGTAGGGCCAGATAGCTTTGAAGAAGCAGCTTCAAGTCGTTTGGGTAACATAATAACCCTAGAAATCAATGGGAAAGGTGACCTTAGCGCAGTGTCTGCATATGGGGACTATAAAAAAATTGGAGAACTTCCTACTAATGTAGGTGTATATACCAGATATACAGACAGTGAGGGGCGTGTTGTCGATAGGTGTATTGTGTCCAATACACTAAAAGGTCTACATACCACATACCCCGGTTCTCCGCTTATAGTTGTCACCGAGGACCCTGCAGGCGGCAAGAGGGTCAACTTAGTGTCTGATGTAGAAGTTGATGATGTGCGCAGTGAGCAAGCTCAAGTAGAAGTCAATAGGTTTTTAGATCTTGTGTCCAAGGGTACGGGCCACAGTGAAAGTTTTCCTGTATCTAAAGGGATTAGTATTGTAACACATGACGAACGGAAAAATGCTCAATTAGATCAGGAAAAAGCCTATGCAGTAAAGGGGCCCAAAGTTGAAGATAGGGGTACTGAAGACGTCAGTGATGACAGATATGAGGCCTCTGTAAAAATGGGTGATAAGATGCTTATACAGAAATTGTCCAGTATGGAGTTTTATATAAGCGAGGACAGAAAAGATGACCAGGGTAATACTATTGATGCCCCTAATTTGTTTATAGGAGATAGGGTGGTTGATAAGAGATTTCAGTTGCCTGAATCCATAACGCACTTGAAGTTGGTAAGAGACGAAAGGGAGAACATATTCCTTGTCCCTTGTACCAAAACTGGGAATATAAATCCACATGGGATGCCAGAGGATATAGGACAATATGCATATATAGATCCTATTTTTGCTTATGGACGCATGGAAATGGAAAGCGTGTCTAGGCACGCACGATTTGAACTTATAGATTTTTCCAAGTATGTTACGGGTAAGCTGTTCAAAATTGCTCCAGACATAAATGATCCATCCGTACCTAAGGATAGTAATGGTAATCCATTGCGGACTGCCGCAGGTAACACGTATATGACTAGGGTAGCGATAATAGATGAATCATCTGGTGAAAAGATTGGAGAGCTTGCTAGCGCCCCAACGTTTTTCCAAGGAGATGTATTCTTGTCGTTTGACCGTAGCTATAGCCACAGTGACTTTATTTCGTCCTTATACCATCATGAGGTTGAAGTAGAAAACTCCGGCCCAGGGCTAAAAAGACTTACCCTGAGCGGGGAAGGTGATTTAGGCACTGATAGCGGGTACAGCAATTACTATTCCTTCTATCAGAGAGCACGAGAAGGGGACCAACAAGATGAAGGGGATCAACAAAATCCTGTTTCTCCTAATGTACACGACACACAGCAAACGGATACCGTTACCCATGTATTTGAAGAAACCGAGCATAGCCTCGAAGATAAGACACAAGGTGGTCACTGCGTCTTACCTCAAGAGGTAAAGATTTACAGAGACATTACTTATTCAGAAAGCACGGAGTTGGGAGACACTTCTATCACTATGAAAATTACTGGACACAAAGTTGTAGACGGTGAGGATGTCCCTGTCTACAGCCTAAGCATTCTTAAGCAGAGTACTGGAAGTCATGTTCAGTTTCCAGAAAGTATTACCCACCTGAAAGTGGTCACTCTAAGTGGAAAAAAATTCTTGGTGCCATGTACCTCAAATGGTAGTGAAAATCCAGTTGGCATGATGGACGATATAGCGAATCATAGGTACATAAACCCTATTTTAGTGCATGAGAATGTTATTTCACGTGGCTATGGCGGCGCAATGGTGTTGGTACCCGTTGATCTGAATATGTATTCTGACAATACGCTATTTGCAATGCGTCACGCTGGTGAAAAATTTTATTCCACACCAGATATACTGCCAGTAGGGAGTACATCTGCGGTGCATCTGTACCATGGAAACACAGAAGTTGGTGTGCTATCAAGCAATATGAGCGTAAGTTATGGTGGCTTGCTCGAAAATCCAAAAGGTAGTTTTCATGACATGCCGGGATGCAGCTTGGGGCATGGAGATATGGAACCTGTAATTCCACACGTTGATGCTACGCCTGAAAACTCGCAGAAGCAGGTACGTGATATTGTTATGTACATGCAAGTAGGAACCCCTCCAGAGGGCCTTAAAGACCATGATCATTATCTACACCACAGGTGGGATGGCATGTCAGAGCACGTTCCTAATGTGGGAGGCGGAGCAATGAGCATATTAGGTATGGAAGAAGGCGCATATTACTGAGGAAAGACCTATCAACTAGATCTATAAAAGTTTGAAAGGCTTACAGGGTGTGATAGGTGCGTTAAGTGCCTGTCGCACCCTTATCATAGGTATGTGACACAACAATTAAAGAAGTTGTGTATAAAGGAGCCAATGTATTGCTAAAGTGAAAAATACTTGCTTTGTGTTTAAAGAAAAGCTTCTTATTATATAGCGGCGCGGAAAGGCAGTGAGGTGTTATGTTATGAGAAGTTTTGCAATTCTACTGTGTTGTATCTGCATAGGTCTTGGTGTAGGGTTTTGGTACAGCAAACACAATGCCACAGGGGTACAGGTAGTAAATGTTTATTCTTCCAGAAAAGAGGAACTGCTGCGGGATCTATTCAAGAAGTTTACCAAGCAAACTGGTGTAGAAGTCAAATACATAAATGATGAAGCTGCACAACTTATAGCTAGAATGGAAAGCGAAGGTCCTTACAGTAAGGCAGATGTGTTTCTCACTGCTGATGCGGTGAATTTGATATTAGCGAAGAAAAAAGGACTGTTGCAGCCTGTCAGGTCCGGAGTATTGGAAAAAGCAATTCCCGAAGTATATAGGGATCATGATGGATACTGGTTCGGACTGACTAAGCGTGCTAGGGTGATAGTCTACAACAAGGATATGGTCAGTGCCAATGACCTGAGTACATATGAAGATCTTGCCAATCCTAAGTGGAAAGGCAGCATTCTGGTCAGATCTTCCAGCAGTCCGTATAACCAGTCGTTGCTAGCCTTCATGATTGCCAATAATGGTGTAACTGCCACTAGGCAGTGGGTCAGGGGGCTAGTTAAAAACTTTGCTCGCAAGCCCAGCGGTGGAGATACCGATCAAATATATGCTGCAGCTGCGGGTGAGGGTGCCATAGCTATAGTAAACAGCTACTACTGGGGAAGGGTGAGCGCTTCTACTACTGCAGCAAACCGGAAAGTAGCAGAGAAATTGGCTGTGTTTTTCCCTAACCAGAAAGGTACAGGTGTCATGATGAATATCAGTGGCGGGGCCGTGGCAAAGCATGCTAAAAACAAGGAGAGTGCTATAAAACTTCTCGAGTTCTTGGTTAGTGAAGATGCGCAAAGAATTTATGCAGATGCTAATCAGGAATATCCCATAGTTCGTGGCGTACCTAGCTCTGATGTGCTTAGATCTTGGGGTAAGTTCCGTGAAAGTAGACTGCCGCTAGGAGACTTGGAAAAGTACACTGGTGAGGCAGTTAGAGTTGCCGATGAAGAAGGATGGAAATAGTGGATGAAAAGATACTAAGTGTGCTGGTTTGCCCAATAACAGGGGGAGAGCTGGTTTATGATGCTGAGAATAGCGAGTTGGTGAGCAAAGACGCTGGCCTTGCGTTCCCAGTACGTGAGGGTATTCCAATAATGTTGCCGCATGAGGCGAGGGAGTTAAGTTGAGTTCAATGTGAGCTTTCTTCATTGCGACACGGGTAGTATGTATCGCTCCGCTTCTATGGAGCGATACCCCTAAACTTTATTTGGTTTTTGAAGACTTCACCAACCAATCTCTGTAAACGTCTCCGTCCTTTATCAGACTTAAGGCAATGAATGCCACAAGTGCCCAAAACATCACATACGCTCCAGGAGCCAGCCTATAGCCTGTCGCGTGTATTAGCCAAGTGCACATTGCCGGAGCTGTACCACCGCAAATGGCAGATACGTTTCTTGAGATAGCGAACCCTGTATATCTTACGTTCGTAGGGAATAGTTCAGACATTGCTGCACTGGATGGCCCAAGGGTTGCTGCAAATGGCACTATAAAGAGTAGATAGCCAATCACAATGTATGTGAGATTTCCCTGGCTTAGCATCCAGAGTACCGGTATTCCAACAATAAATAGCCCAACGGAAGCAAAACCCATGACTCTCTTTCTTCCAACCACGTCAGATAGTGCACCGAAAGCTACTGTTAACACACCGCTTATTATGACGCTTATCAGTTCAACCATTTCCCCAGTCTGAGGGCTTATAGTTACAATGTCAGAGAAATCTCTTATAAAACTTATGAAAAACACCATTAAGATGTGGAAAGAACAGTTCTCTATGCAGTCAATGCATATCGCAAGTAACAGCGGCCTCTTGTAGTTCCTAAACAGATATCCTACAGGGGACTTGGTTACACCTTCTCGTTCAACGTGTGCCTCATAAGCAGGGCTTTCACCACCCCTCATCCTTATGTATATACTGATTATTCCTATGACAAAGCCAATTACAAAGGGAATTCTCCACCCCCACACATTGAATTCGTCTCCTGATATGTACAACGACAACAGCTTCACAGCCATAGCAAATACTGCACCCAAAACTGCGCTCAACACCTCTAAACTACCGAATAAACCCGTGTTTTTTGCCTTTGAGTGCTCTATAAGAAACGTGGCATTGCCTGCTTCGCCTCCCAGTGATATTCCCTGTAACAGCCTGCAAGCTACAAGCAACACTGGAGCAAGAATCCCCACGCTCTGATAAGTAGGAACGATAGCCATAAACCCTATCGGTACAGACATTGAAATTATAGAAATAATAAGAGCAGCCCTTCTGCCGTACTTATCGCCTATATGTCCGAATATGCTTGCTCCAAATGGTCTCATGCAAAATCCAACCGCGAAGACGCAAAAACTACTGAGCAAAGAAGAATACTTGTCACTTTGGGGGAAAAAAAGCTCTCCTATTGTGCTTGCAAGGCTTCCAAACAATATATAATCGTACCATACAAGAGTGTTGCACACTATTGTCGATAGCACGGCCTTCCTAACTTTGCCTCTATTCATAGAACCTCCGACTGATAAAATCACGCAGAGCGCAGGACCCCTAGGTAACGCCAAGAAACTCGGCACAGGTCAAATTACTGTGGCACACAAACGAATCACATTCGACACGAGTTGCGATAGAATCAGGCGATCACCCTCAATGGCAGACTACCTGGAGCAGGAAACAGCTGCAACTACACCACACAAACAGTGCCTGTGATTCTACGATACAATGCGGCTTTTGTCAGCAAACTGTTGAAAATTTTTTTAAATTGACTCCAAGTACACTGGTGATACAATCAATAGTTCGTTGTATTGGAAGCTTTTATAGGATGTCCGTAAAGATAAGGTTGATGAGATTGGGTGCAAAAGGCAGACCCTTCTACAGGGTTGTCGTTTCTGATTCTCGCGTGCAAAGAGATGGGAAGTTTATAGAGCAGCTGGGTTTTTACGATCCTATGGTGTCTTGCGGTGAGCCTGGGTTCCTGAAAATAAACCAGGAGAGGTTAAGCTACTGGCTAGGAGTAGGTGCTCAACCGACTGACAGGGTGTCTTGGTTCATAAAGAAAGGCTTCGTTGAAGTAAAGAGTAAGTCCGCGTAGCTGTAGTGTCCTGTATTATGGGTGTGCTCTAGGCGTTTGTGCAGTGAAGGATTTCTCCGTTTTTTGTACAGGATGGGCTTATAAGATCCTCTATTATCTCCAGGAAATTGCATAATCTTGCAGACTTTGTTACATCGTCCAGCGATTCTAGATGCTCCATGTCGCCGTCGTAAACCTTTGTGGGGCAAATTGCGTTTATGTGTATCGAAGAAAGAGCAAGCTCTGAAGCAGCAAGTTCTGTGAAGTCTGCTAATGACTTTTTTGACAGCAAATACGTAAAATATTTTGTGCTATTCCTTGTAATGTTTGAATCTATTACGTTTACTATTTTCCCTCCTGGGGCACACCTAGATGCAAAATATTTTGTGAGAAAGATAGGGGCCCTAACGTGTATATTATAATCACGTGCGAAGTCTGATTCCGTGCAGTTTTCTAAGGTATTTTCGTAAAACAAAGAGGCATTATTTATCAGTACGTTGCAATTCTGTACCGCTGAGAACGAGGACGATATAAGCTTTGCAATTGAGGAAAAATCGCATAAATCTGCTTCAAACAGTACACACTTTCTGCCGTACTTGTTCTGTATAATGCTCTGCAAGCTGAGAGCATCTGCGCGAGAAGTGTTGTAATGTGCAACAATATCAAAGCCGTGCTTTGCTGCCATGAAAATAGCCATGGCTCTGCCTATTCTGCGTGCAGCTCCTGTTATAATTACACTGCGTCTTGTATGCATGCCACGCCTCACAGCAAACCAACATGATAGAAAAAACACCCACCTGCACCGTTTGCAAGTGAAATTTAAGTTCCCGATAATGTGTTACGCAAAATTGCTTCCCTTCATAGCGCGTTTTAGCGTGCGATGTCTATAATATCGGTGAAGCAAAATCCATAATGCTCTAACCACGCAGGTTGATTCCCATATAGACTTCTAAGATCGCTTATGCCGTACTTGAGCATAGCAACCCTCTCTATTCCAATGCCAAATGCGAATCCACTATACCTCTCATAGTCTATATTTACATTTTCCAATACTCTGTGGTGAACCATACCACAACCTAAAATCTCAACCCACTTTCCATGTTCATTTTTTATGTCAATTTCCAGCGATGGCTCGGTGAATGGGAAAAAACTTGCTCTCGTACGGTATTCTACAGCATTTCCGAAGAGCCGACGAACGATACAGTCAATAGAATACTTCAAATGCCCCATATTGACGCCTTCATCTACAAAAAGGCCCTCAGCTTGGTGAAACATCGGACTATGAGTAGCGTCCCAGTCGTTTCTATAGACCTTTCCCACCGAAAATATTTTTATAGGAAACGACAAAGATCCCCCTTCCATCACTCTAATCTGCACAGATGATGTGTGAGTACGTAACAACATCCGCTTTCCATTCAGTGACTTTGCTAGATAAAAGGTGTCATTCTTGTCTCGCGCAGGGTGATGTGCAGGAGTGTTCAACGCGTCAAAAACATGGAATTCATCTTCAATGTCCGGACCATCGGTGAAAGAAAAACCAAGAGAAGACAAGATCACCCTTATTTCAGCTATGACTCTTGATATCGGATGCATTTTACCACGGACTCGCATTCTTGCAGGCAGGGTTACATCTAGCCGCTCCTTAGCAAGGCGCTCATACATTGCTGCACGCGAAAAAGATGCCCTTTTGTCGTTTATTGTAGCCTTCAAACTGGAGCACACAGAATTCAACAGTTCCCCGACATGCTTTCGCTCATCAACATTTGGAATGCCAGAAAGTCCTCGGAGCAAAGACACCAAAGAACCAGATTTTCCCAAGTACTTGGACCTTACTGCCTCTAACTCTTCAATGGAAGAACAAGAATCAACGGAAACACTGGCCTCTGAGCCAAGATCACGTATCCTGCTGAGTAGCTGCTGCATTTTGCACACTATGCGCACTAGAAACGATGCTGACCAGGTTATCAAAACAAGCTTTGTCGTTAACAGCCATATCCGCCAAAACTTTCCGATTTAGATTTATGCCGCACAACTCGAGCCCCTTCATAAACTCAGAATACTTCAGCCCACAAAGCCTAGCCGCTGCGTTTATCCTTATGATCCACAGACGACGGAAATCTCTCTTACGATTACGCCTGTCTCTGTATGCATAAGCGAGTGCTTTCTCATAGCGCTGCAAAGCCGCACGATAGCAATTCTTAGAACGACCCCTATAGCCCTTAGCGAGAGCGATTACTTTCTTATGCCTAGCCCTAGTAGTTACGCCACGTTTTACCCTAGCCATCGAATTTCCTATCTATAAAAACTAAAGACCGTACGGAATAAATGAGCTCACTATACGCGAATCAGCAGCGCTCAAAGCCGCTGTTCCACGACGAACCCTGATACTGCGCTTGCTTCTCTTCGTCATTCCATGACGCTTGCCGGATTGAGCACACACTAATTTACCACTTGATGTAACGCTAAGCCTCTTTTTTGCTGAAGACTTAGTCTTTAACTTAGGCATATGACCCCGCACTCCATCACAACCACTCAGCTTACATACTTATCTACATAGTGTCAATACGAGTGGTGTCAGTTTTAACACTCATAAGCGGAGTTGTTTGAATTTACAATTCAGGAGTGTGCATACATAACGAGTGTTCCATGCAGGATATACATTGATTAGGTGATGTATGAGCTTGCACATCGTAAACTTGAAGTTTTGCATGATGCTGGCAATGCACTCCACGCGTGTTGCTAGGTTTAGGGTGTACGTTATTTATGCATGTTGAAGGAATGTCATTGAAATTGCCTATAATACGACTTGTGGAGTTCTGGAAAAGCTGAAAATTCTTGACACTGGTGGAGTACATGCTACCATCCGCTGCGAAGCCCGCATGACATTTGATTAACCTATTGTTAGGGGTTGTGGTCTAGTGTTTGGGTCTATACAGTTTCTTGAGTTGGGGTTCTTTGGGGATGTCGTCAAGCAATGAGGGAGCGCCGTTGATGCCTAGGGCTGTTGCGGTGTGGCTAGTGGATAATACAGCGCTGACTTTCAAGCAGATAGCAGAGTTTTGTGGGCTGCATGTTTTGGAGGTTAAGGGCATTGCGGATGGAGAAGTTGCTAAGGGCGTCGTAGGATGCAATCCCGTAGCGATGGGGCAGGTTACTAAGGAGGAAATAGAGGCCTGTCAAAAGGATCCCTCTAGGATACCTAGGCTCGTTTCTTATACTAGTACTGGTAGCGGTAAGCTGTCCAGGAAGAGGAGTGTCCGATATACTCCCGTAGCTAGGCGCAGAGATAAACCCGATGCGGTGTGTTGGATACTTAAGTACTGTTCTGAGATGCACGATTCTCAAATCGCTAAGTTGATAGGAACTACCAAGGCCACTATTACAGCTGTTCGAAACAGAGAGCATTGGAACTCCAGCAATATAAAGCCAAGAGATCCGGTGCTGTTAGGCTTGTGTACTCAGGCTGATCTGGACGAGGCTATTATGAGAGCGCGTATGGTGGCCGAGAGAGAGCAGAGAGTCAGGAACATGATGAACAGCAACGAGGAGATGCGGCGCAGTAAGGAAGAGAGCTTACATCAGGTTGATGGCGGTAGTGCCTAGACGCTGCGCGAAGAGCAGGTAGCTGCTGGCTGTACTTAGTTCTAAACTTACCTTTCGTTACTTGCTTTTTCCCAGTAGCTTGTCGCGTGCTTGATTCAGCTTGCGCGCAAAATAGGGCGATCCACCCTTATCTGGATGTGAGGACTTCATAAGTTTGTGGTAAGCAGCCACTATATCTTCTCTTGTTGCCGAATTTGGGAGATCCAATATTTCCAGTGCTTCCTCCTTTGATAGCGAGTCATTTTGCGGTGTGAAGCCCTTGCTGTGATACGATCTTTCATGCATGTCACCCATCATTCTATTCAGGATGGTACGGAAGTCTTCGCCAAAGCTCGCATGCAAAACACTGCTGCGTTTTACGAAAAGATAAATGGTCATTATAACGACGGGCAAAACGAACAGAGAGCCGATTATACACATCAGAACAAAAAACGCAAAAAGCATGCTACAAAGGAACTAAATTTGTGCTATACACTAGGAAGCTACCGTAAAATTCAGCAACTTCTCGTGGATTATACTCTGGTAGTTTGTGGCATTGCAAGGTTTGTTTATGTTTATACAAATTGAGGATACTCCTAATCCCGATACTCTAAAGTTTTTATTAAATACTGAAATTCCCGTGGCAAAAAGCGGAGTAGAATTTTCGAATTCTAGTGAGGCTATGACTTCTCCTTTAGCAAAATTATTGTTTGAAGTTGAGGGCGTTGCGAGCGTATATTTTGGGGGCGACTTTGTTTCTGTGACCAAAGTACGGGATATTTCGTGGGACGTACTAAGACCTGAAGTTTTAGTGGTGCTGACTGATTATTTTTCTGCTGGCAAACATGATGCATCTTATAGCGGCGATTCAACCGCAGAAGAGGAGGAATTTTTTGATGCTAAGGATGAGTCTGTAGTGCAAAAAATAAAAGATCTTATAGAGAACTATGTCAGGCCAGCGGTTGCACAAGATGGCGGAGACATAAGGTTTAGAGGATACAAGGAAGGTGTAGTTTATGTACATCTTCGCGGCGCATGTTCTGGGTGTCCAAGTGCAGAAATGACTCTGAAGGACGGAGTCTACGGCATGCTGAGTTACTACATACCCGAGATTTCTGCTGTTGAGAATGTGTAGCTTGTCATAGATTTTCTGCTAGGTTCATCTACTTGAGAGCGACACTTTCTTATGTACGACATCTGGAAAGGGACGTATATCCGCAGAAGAGAGCTTTTCACTGGGCGAATCATTTGCAGCTAGATGAGTTATGGACGCTTTAGAAACAGCGCATTTAGCCTTTTTATATTTTATCTTCAGAGCTTTGGACACAGAGGATAGGAGAGGGACTTTCTT
>NZ_JAWLNY010000022.1:0-16474 GCF_036903315.1 Anaplasma bovis
GCTCGAGCATAATGGCCATCTTCGGGAAGGTGTCATGGCCCGCAATAGTGATGTTAGTGGTGTTTACTGGGATATTCTTCGGTGCCGGTAAAATAATGCAGAAGTTCGCTCATGGGCTCAATGGTAATATTGCTGTTAATAACGGCAGAGGCAGTAATGTAGAAAGCTGGACGTGTCAGAGTAGTGCCTAAGTAGGTAGAGTGTCGGTGTTGCTGAAGAAATACAGTGGGCCATGCTGAACTCTGCGTTGATTACGAATAGGTGAGGTGCTACTTAGATCCTGTGCTCGCTAAAGATATGCTGATTTATATCGAGAAGGATGAGCACCTCAACCCTGCTTTTATGGCTCTTTAGAGTCTGTTGTGCTCGCAGTGTAATCAAATCTTTAGTAATTTGTTCTACGTCAATGGGACTTTAATGTCGTGCCATTAGTAGAATGATAGTGTGCTCAAATGCAGATTCTCTAGCATACGTGCTTTTCGCTTATATACGGTGCTGCGTGCTGCGTGCTGTTCGTAGTTGTGAGACGCTCTCGTCCGAACGCGGCGCAGGTAATATCAATGATAGGAGTAGGAGCCTAAATATCGCGTTGGATTCATATGGCAACTTTTATTGCTATTGTCATTGTAATAGGGAAAAATCAGCAGATGTTTCCCTTCATTGTAAATTTCTAAAAGAAAACGAAGTTCTCAAGAAAGACCTGTGTACTGTTCACGTCTTAGCTGGACAAAATAACGCATCAAAGCCGTGCAGCATACATTTTAGCACTCAAAATTTGATTGTATATTCCTGCAGTAGCACAAGCACTAACGCAAAATTTCTTCCCACAGGCAAATACTCTACAACACAGCGTGCTTGTGTCATCATAACGATAATCCATGCGCACTGTGTATCATATAAATGGAGGGATTATGAATAACCAAAAAGAAAGGACAGGACGCACGAAAATAATACGAACGTTATTCATGTTCCTGGTGCTGTTGCTCATCTTAGATAATACTAACGCTGTGGGCACTGACGTGAATGATCTACAGGATATCATGCAGTCAGCAACGAGTTCAGATAACCCAGTAATTACTAGCGGCGCTGTTGCTAAGAGCCTAACGTGTAACGTGGTAGAGTTCATGCAAAAATTATGCGCCCCTGTAATGACAGGGGTGATAGTTGGATCAGGCATAATGGCGATCTTTGGTAGGTTATCATGGTCCGCAATAGCGGTAGTTATAATATGTACCACTTTGTTTTTCGGCGCTGGAGAGGGAATTGCGGAGATTAGTGGGCACAGATGTACGTAGCAGTACCACATAGCTACTCTTCCTATAAGATTAGCACGATACCGTGAAAGGCTACTATCACTGCATTAGCACTCTGCGCATGTATAAAGCGTGCCCGCTACTACTGTGAAACTAGAGTCATTCCTATGATTGCCTGGTAGTAAAAGTGTGCACAACGTTTGCGCAGTAAGGTTTTTTCTAACATGTTTTACTGATACATATTACATAGTCTATGAAATAAACAAATTACTATACCAGCACTACTACACCCAAGCTGTAATATGCCGACCTGCAATATGAAAAAACGAAATATACTCAGATTAATCATAATTTAACCTGTTATCTCATAAGATGCAAGTAATGTAGTGTGTGCGCACACTTGATGCATGTGTTCGTGGGACATCGTGTACTTACTTCATATTAGAGGTTAACGATTATGCCGAAAGTTATTAGGTTTTTTGCAAAATCATTTTTTTTAATAATGCTACTATTTCCTGCTGCGCAGAGCTTTGCTGGTGGTGGGGGCGGTGGTAGTGGGGCTGCCACTACGGACGTTCCTTCACAGGTTATATGCAATGTGATAGTTTTTGTACAGAAGCTGGGGCTGCCAATAATGACCGGTGTAATACTGGGATCGAGCATTATGGCGATCTTTGGTAGGTTAGCATGGCCTGCGATAGCTATGCTGGTTGTGTTCACTGCGATATTCTTTGGCGCTGGGAAATTAATAGCAAAATTTGCTGTTGGAGTAGGTAGCATGAAAGTAGATACATTTGAATGCAAGGAAAATAACACCGCTTCCCCATAGTTGAAGAGTTTCTATTTGTATCATAATGGGATGATATACGATGAATGACGACGATGTACAATGTGCATCGTCTATATTGTGACGATATAGGCAATCGAAAACTTAACTGCATGCTTGTGTCGTCACGCTTTCTCAATTTTCAAATTCAAGAATCTTAACAGATTAGTGTACATAAGTATGGATACACTGGACAGATTGGTATATAAAATAATAGAAAATTAACCTTTCAAGAAGGTAGTTAATATAATGATGAAGAGATTCAACTTTTCTGCTACTACAATTTACATATTTATATTTCTAATTTCATTTTTTACCCCTAATGCACTGTCGGCTTACCAATATTCCGGAACAAGTGAGGGGGAGGTTGCAGCAAAAGTTATATGCAATGTTGTCGTATTCGTACAAAAACTAGGGTTGCCAATAATGACAGGAGTAATACTGGGATCGAGCATTATGGCCATATTTGGCAGGTTGGCATGGCCCGCAATAGTGATGTTAGTAGTGTTTACTGCCATATTTTTTGGCGCTGGGAAATTAATAGCAAAGTTTGCTGGAGGTATTGCTGAACTGGGAGCAGAAGACTTTGATTGTAGTGTAATAGCGGGGAAAAGTTTATAGCTTTCCACGGGGGTTTCGCGTGTATCATGTGATGTTTTTTTATGCTATATGCGAAGCCTCGACTATATACCGCGAAGTTCACAGAATGTTAAGTGTATGAATGTACTAGTTCTCTGCGAAGGGTGATTTACTGTTTACCAGGGTTGCTAGGTGTCTTTTGTAAATGATCTTATTTCTAAGTTTCGTAGAGGGGGGAGCTCTCTGGAGGATAGCGACTCAGGGGGAGAGCATACTCGTCAGGGATTTGAGAAGGCGGAGTCATCTTATGCAGAATACATAGCTCCTGCGTGCCATTATAACGAGTATACAATCCTTAATAAGGGTGGAGAGTTAGTACAGATCATAAAGATTGAGGATTATGTATGTCGTGCTCCCAGCGTTTCTCTTAGAGAAGTTATTAGAAAAAGTATCATCAATATTGCAGATGGAAATGTGGCTTTCTGGCTTTATACGGTACGTGAGAAGAAAAAATTTCACCTAGAGTGGAAAGATACAGGAGATTTTTCTGACGTTTTGCATGGGAAGCACGAGAGCATATCTTCTGAGAGGTATGAAACCTATGCTAACACAGTATACATAGCTGTGGTTGTGGGTCACCTACCAGAAGGCATGAACTCCATACTTGGAGCGCTTTTCTCAAGGATGGTAATCAAGAAACATAAGCACTACCTGTCAACTCATGCTGCGTATCTTTCAAGGATCACATCTGCAATCATGGAAGCGTTGGAGGGATTTTCTGTTAGTAAACTGGGACTAATAAAGTGCAAGGGTGGCAAGTGGAGATCCGAGCTTCTAGAATTCCTTAGCTACGTTGTGACTCTGAAAAGACAGGAGTGTTTTCTTGATACGTGCGATAACGCTCATACCATTGCAGGGGGCTGCAGCATACAGATGGGCTTTAACGCTTTTAGGGTTACTGGTCCAGCGGGAGGCTCGAAATACGGAGCCATCTTGGGTGTTAAGTCTTATTCTGGTGACTGTGCAGAAGCCATTAACTCGTGCGTACAGCAACCGTGCGAGTTCATCATCGTTGAGGTGCTGAGGTTTGTCGAAAATAAGGAGGTGAAAAAGCTCTACAGCAAGCAGGTAGAATTACTAGAAGTAAGTGGCGACAAGAGCTTAGTGGAGACTTCAATTCTACAGGAAGTGGGGGCTCTAAAAGAAGGCATGGGAGAATGCTGTGAGAGCAAAGTAACATGTCTAGTGGTCGGTGACAGCTTGTTTGCACTTAAGGAAGAGATAAACAGGATGGTGGCTGCATTTTCAACAATTGGTGCCGTAGTTACCAGGATGGATATTGCCATGGAAGATTGTTTTTGGGCAAATATGCCAGGCAATTTTCGCTACGTTATTGGCATGAGGGCAGGGTTAATAAATGCGGCATGCAACTTTACGATGCTAAATGAATTTCCCTCTGGTTGTTTGAAAGGTGGCAAGTGGTCCGAAGCCATCACAATGTTTTTCTCTGCTGCGGGATTCCCATACTTTTTCAGCTTTCACGCAGAAACCAGGGGCCACACTGTGTGCTTAGGGCCAAACGATTTTGATATGACTCTTCTAATAAACTTCATACTTTCTGAGGCAAGGAGACTTAGTGTGAAGTCTGTAGTTTTTGACTACAGTGGGAAGTCAGTGATATACAGCTTGGCTATAGGTGGCAAGTACCACAGAATAGATAGCAGGCAGGAGAGTACCAGCGCGTCTTTTAGTCCGTTTCACGTCGAAGATACGAAAAAGAATCGCGAAATTGCGGTTGAAGTCGTATGCAGGATGGTGAGTCCCGTCAAGCAAGTTACTAAGGAGCTCAAAGTTGCTGTTTCCGAAGCGGTGGCAAACATCTTCTCCGTTTCCGAGGATTCTCGTACTCCAGAGAAGATAAGCGAATGTATAGGAAATCTGGGAGGCAAGGTAGGAAACTGGATTGGTAAAGGACAATTTGCGCATCTCATCACCTCCAGCAGCAACATAGAATGGGGTGCTGAGTTTTTAGCCATCAACGCTGGTATGCTTGTGGGCAAGCAGGAGTGTATATCAGTTATACTGTATTACTTACTACACAGCATGGAGAGGTATCTCAAGGGGTCGCCAACTATTCTGGTTATGTACGAAGCATGGATACTGGACACTGTGTTCCTAAGTGAGGAAGAATTTGATAGTTGGATAAAAAGGCTGGAAAAACTCAACGTTGTGGTTGTATTCGCATCAGAGAACATAAGGGCCATGACGGCTAGCAGGGTCTTCAGGTATGTGAATAAGCATGTGGAGACAAGAATTTTTATGCCCAACTGTATTGTCGAAAGCAAACAATATGCTAGGACTCTGGGGCTATCCCAAGAGGAATTTGATACCATGTTACAAATATCGCAGAGCGAGGGGCATTTCTTTTTAAAACAGGGAAATTCATCAGTAGTTCTTACTCTAAACCTTCCTAAGAGGGAGAAACGTGTCTTGTCCGCAAATAGAACCACTATAAAACTCATGTATGATGTGATTGCGGAAAAGGGGAAGAGCTGGTTAGATGAGTTTCATGCAAGGTGTGACGCTCTAGAGAAGTGAGCAAAATTTTCTCATACACAGAACTTCGCTAAATTTCTAATGCAACAAGTGACTGCGCGCCAGTGCTCGCACGTAAATTGATGGTTGTATCGCATGCACCATTAGATATGCACTGCATATAATGCATTCCCGTATGAGATGTAGGAAATTCTGCAGGATATAACAATAAATCTGCTATATTATAGGTGATTACACCATCAAAATTAGGATATAGATATATATCTTGAATAAATATTAATATATACCTAAGTATATTCATCCGTATCTCATATTATCGACTGAAAGATAATAATTTAACAGATGACAATGGTGAAATGTTGATGCCAACCAGTGAATTAGGACAGGGTGTTTCCCTTCGAAAGGGGCTCAGCTTTTCCAAGATATTGTTGTGTGTTATGTACGTCTCCATAATGCTTTTCACTCCTCAGCACTCCTCATCTGTGGGCACGACACCTGACGAGTTCTTTGAGGCACCAAGAAGAAAGGGTGAGGGAGGGCTTTTTGCAATTCCTGAAATCTTGGTGGTGCTACATCCTACGATATTTGGGAGTCTTATGGATGTAGAGGTCATAAGGCTAGAGAGATGGGAGCATATTTATGGAACTGTGGGATACGTAGCGGGCTTTGTAAAAAGGGATGATCAGGACGGTAAGCTCAAAATGTGTGCGTGTACTAAGTATACCAACATACTTAGTAGTGCCACAAAGTCCGATATGGATAAAATGCGTCGGGAAGAAGTCGAGAAGATGACGGATTTTAACGATCTTGAGCTTGATAAGAGAATAGAGTCTGAGTGCGACAATGCTGGCACTTATAAGGGCTGTGTAGACATAGTTTCTGGAATTACACCAGATGCATGCATGTTTTGTAACGCTTTCATAAAGGAAGACCAGGCAAGAGTTCTTCCGCTTGCATTTAGTAAGCAAACCTATTTCGACCCAGGAGTTAGGATGTTGGGAGTAGATGATAAAAGTGCTTCTCAGGATGTGTACGTGGGCGTATATGGTAGATATTGGGAACGCATAAGGGGCGTAACACATAAGTTCTGTCAGGGGTCAGTGAAAGACGCCATATGGGGAGCTACTAAGTGTATAATGGAGACAAAGAGTAAGAGCACTGAGCCTGCTGGCTATACTGTATACAGAGCCGACGATGATACCGTATGTATGCATGGTAAATATGATGACGGCGGGACCTCCCTTGATTGCGCACCTATTCCGCAGCTAAAGCGGCCACTGTTGGAAGCAAGGAGTAATGGCGAAGGGCTAAAGATAAAGTTTCCTGAATGTAAGGATAGGGACGGTGAAGATACAAAATACTGCAATCTTGAAATGAATTTTGGGGAAAAAGATGAGGATGTGGGGTTCTCAATTATTAAGCCAAAACTTAGCGATCAGTACGACTTCAAGAAAGTACAAAAGTGTCCCAATGGTGCCGGAGACGGTCGTTCATGTTACTATGAGTATGAAAGTGATCCAAAAGGGAATGTTACATGTATTACGGGTTTAAAATACGCGCGTAAGAAGTATTATGTCAGGAGAAATGGAAGATACCACTGGATAAGTGAATTGCCAAAAGTGTTAACTGCCAAAACTTATGATTCTACTGCTCGTAGGTATATTCAATGCCCAGATAATAAATCCATAGATTTGTCGAAAGTAAACCAGGACTTTATAGATACCATGACCATACGCGGTAATACGTACAACCTGCCGCAGAGTAATCAGAAAGGTCCAGGAGGATCTTCATGTGATGGTGCTCTCTCATATGTACACAGTAACTATAGGCTTCTTAAATACTCTGGAACATGCAGGATGGAGGACAGGGAGAGCGCACAGGAAGGATACTGTAGGACCCAGTATACAAGTCTTGATAACTATGAACCGTTTTTCCTCAATGAAGGAGAATCATACGCGAAGGGTTCTATTGTTCCTCTCAACGACATGCTACAGGGGCTATGCGTTAGTAATTTCCCCGACCATGAATATAAATATACCGCCGCTGAAGATAGCGGAAACAGTGGTGTTAGTAGGCACATTTTGAACATAACAAAAGACAACACTTCATGTGACTTTTTGAAAATAGAAATGTGGGGAGGGGGAGAAAGTGGCTCATTGGCTGCTAATAAAGGTACTGGGAAACCTGGTACCTATGTCATGGGGATTTTGAAAGTTGCTGGGAATGAGGGCAAGCACCTTCTGATAAACGTTGGTAGAGGAGGCACAATAGCCCCTTCTGCAAAGGGCGATACACAAGTTATAGGTAGAAACACAACTGTTTCTCTATGCAGCGATTACGGGGCAAAATCTTGCAATATTAGACTTGTGGCAAAAGGTGGTGGTGCATCCGATGTGCAATCAAGCGGACACGAAAACTTACTACACTATAGGATATCAGAAGGTAAAGGCACTATTGCTGCGGACGAGGTGTTTATTCCTTATCAGGGGGAAGAAGATAACACCGAAGGATCTATACATGCAAGCAAAGTAGGTTGTGAGAGGGGAAATGCATCTGATATCAAGAATGTGCAAATTGTTGTGCAGAGCACATTTCGTGGTGCAGGTGGGTGTGCAGATAAACTTAAGAGAATAGTGCAAAGCGGCGCTGATGGGGCGGTTAGATTGACATGTGAAAAGTGGTCTGGTTCTCCTGGAGCTGTAAAAAAATGGTCTGCTTCTTTATGTGATGCGAAATTCATGTCATATCTTGAGAAGCTTAAAGAATATGCAGCGACATCAGACCTTTCAAGTTCTGCAATTGAGTTTTTCTATAGCATTGCTAATGAGAAATTCTGTGAAATATCCAGCTCTTTTCCGGGTTTTTCCGGAGCAATTGAAAGTATTCACTCTCTGATTTCAGACAAAGATAGCACCAAAAATTTGAAACTAGGTGGCAGGAAGAATATATCTCAGTGGATAGATTCTAAGATTGCTCCCCTGGTCAAAGCACTTGATGTGGAGGGGGAAATTTTTGATAAGTACATAAAGGATTTTGCTAAGGATAAGAGCATCACACGTGATCAAGCTAAGGAGAAGTTTATAAGTAGTTTTAAAGAACTCGTAAGGACGAAAGTGCCTACTTATGCCAGTGTTAAGGATATTATGAAACATGCGGACACTATCGAACACCTGGCAAGGAAACATAATGCGAAAACAGCGAGAATATTTGGCGCATTAAAAAATGAAAAGATGGCTAAGGTAGCATCAGAAAATTCTGAACTTGTTGGATTTATAAAGGAATTGGCAAACATACTGTCAAGAGGTAGTGTTATTGTAAAAAAGGGCTCAGACTTTGAGTCTTGGGTAGATAATTATAGGAAAAGGCTACAAAAGATTCTGAGCGAGGATGACGAAGTTACGTCAATATATGTTAAAGGTGAGCCCTCAATAGTGCAGAAAAGCGATCCCAAAGTTGTCGAGCGGGAGATAAATGATATCGCCAATGGACTAAGGGACGTAATAAAAGGTGAGGTAAAATCAGAGTCTATAGCAGCAAGTATCAGTAAGAATACTGATACTTTGAAACAGCCCGCAAATAATGAGAAACTGAGCGCCAAAGACATTTTTACAAGACTTACCAATGGTCCTTTTCTTGAGAACGCGCAGGATAAACAAAAATTTCTCAATGCTATTAGCTCTATCATTGCGATTATTACTGGTGATGTAAAAATTGTGCAGACTGAGCACGAGAAAGGGAAATTGATAGAAGATGCAATGAAGTCTCTGAGCACTGTGCTTGATGAAAATCCAAAGGTGGTTTCCGCGTATAAGAAGATTCAAGGTAATCAAGCTATTTCTGATGGTCAAGCGAAGAAGGATCTTTTAGGTGTATTTCGTAAATTACTTGATAGTAAGTTTGTGATAGATCACAGAGAAATTCTACGTGCACTACAAGATGTCAAAAAGCGTGCTCAAGATGCAGGCTTAGAATCCCGACATATAGAGGTTTTTGATAGGCTGTCAACTGAGGAGGTGGTAAAGGAAGCCGTAAAGTCAGATGTCGTAAGGGATTTTCTTGGAGATATTGGATATGCCAAGGAGGGGAGCTGCATTTTCAATAAGGAAGAGTACACGAAAGAAAAATTAAAGAATTACATTCAAAAAACATTTTCTAAACCAGAGGTTGCGAATTTTATTAAAAATCTTCTTAAGGTGCCTCCTCAAGCACTTGAAGAAAGCATTAATGAGTATGTCGAAAAGGTAATTGCGAAGAAGACCGTATTTTCCTACGATATAGAGAAAGCAGTGCAAGAAATTATGAATTCTTCCGGCCAGGATTGGGAAATTCTCGGGCTAGGCAGGAGCATTCTACGGCATTCAATTAGGGAAATAATGCAAAAAAATGCTTGCTTTATGTCAGCGTTTTATGCAGTAGCAAACGCATACGGTGCAGTAAAAGAAATGAAGGAGAATTTTCGTTTTGAATTCCTTAGCGAGGCAGAAAAGGAAGCGGCTAAGAAGATGCTGGCTGATGAGCTTGTGCTGTGTCTACAAGACGATGAATTGTTTGTTCAGGCTCTTTTGAAAGCTGGATATGTTTATTCTGTTTATTCTGGATGCAGTAGTCCTCAAGAATGTCTGCAAATCTTTACAGATGGACTGGTGAAGAGAGTTGATTCAGTACCTAAACTTCCTGATCTTAAAGCTCGTATAACAGAGAGAATTAAAACGCTATTCCAAAAATCTTGGGATATTTTGGGCAGAGTACCAGATGGAGCTAATGATGTTCTATATGCAATGACAGGGCAAGAGGCTTTGCGGTGCTATTCGGAGAATAGCACTGTAGTGTATCTAATGGAGAAGCTTATTAGAACACAAGACCGTTCCGTTAAGAACTACTACTGTGATGATACGCAGGAGAAGGTAGGTACTATAGCAGATAGACTTTATTCTTCCATAAAAGAGAGCGGAACATGCAAGGATGTCTTCACACGAGGCAGTGTCTCGAAAAGAAATAGACCAGAATCCGAAGGAGAGTTTTTAGACTTGTTGTTGCCCGTGCTAAAACACATTGAGGAAGCAAGCTTTACTATAGCGAAAGATTGTGGTGATGCTGCAAAGCTAGCGCAGTACGTAGAGGATATTTATTCGAAAATGCGCTCAACAAATGACGAAGTTGCGTTCATATTCTCTCTCATAATGCGTGATAAGGATCTTTTGCAAGTTATGTCTAAAACCGGCTTTCAAGAGCTATTTAAAAGGTTAAAAGAGAGGTTAGAAGTAGGTAAAGATCTCAGAACACACGAGATCCAGTTACATTTTGTGAAAGAATTCATTGATTCTTTAGAGCACATGTCTGACAATGAACAAGCTCGCAAAGCGATTGAGGCTTACCATCAACATTACTTAAAGAACATAGAAGAGATTACTAAACTTTCGTTTGTGAGATCTATTATGAGTGACGCGACTTCGAAGAAGGCAACAGAATTAGCCCTTAATACCATGAGGGACGGATATCCATATGCATCGACGCGCTTACTATACCACGCAATACTGCACGCATTAGCACCTTGATAAAATAAGTTCTTATTTCCCTTATGTGTAAAGAATAAATGCACAGATTTGGTGCAATATGTTGCAAGTTTCATGCTTCACAACTCGCAGTTCGTAAAGGGCGCGAAGTATTCACGCGTGGATTGTTTTCATTAGTTAATTTTTAACATTACTGAGCTACCGTCCGGTGGTAATAGTTACTATGGTAAGAGTTGTGCGCAGTCTCGCGGGTATATGTGCATGTGTTTTTCTATTACTATTCTGGGTTGATACAACTAAGGCAACCACGGAAGGAGCAAGCGCATCTTCAGAACCTGAGTGCAAAAACGGGTTGCAAGGTGTGAGTGCGGGTACTAGTATACTCCCCTCTGAGTACGATGACGTAGAAGATAAGATTAGAATATGCGGCGCATCGCCAAATTGTAATACTTGCGTAGAAATGTATAGAGGAGATTGTGGGTACGTATTTCCAACCAATGTAACTGTTATAGAAGAAAAGAGGCATGACGGAAAGAAAGAGCTGTGTGCGTGTCAGACATTTGCGTGTGATCTAGCATGGGACCCAGCAGGTTGGAATAAGAAATGCTTTACAAAAATAAAATGTATTCCCAAGAAACCACACTATGACAAAATCTCCCTGGAGCAGGCTCTGTGTGGGGGCGAGGATGGACCAAGTGTTAGATTTTGCCCATTGACTTTTAGTAAGCAAGGTTATTTTTCTCCGGGTTTGGTGACATCTGTGCTTTACGAAGGAGAAAAGACTCCGTACAGGCAATACGAGATTATAAACAAGTTTGTTCCAGGTAGTAGAAGCACTGGTTCTGGTGCGTCTGCACAACTGCCGCACCATGAAGGAAGCATAACTTCACGTAAAGGAGAAACCTTTCATTATGTTGCGTATAAGAAAGAGGACTCCTTATGCTTGAGATATGGTGGGAAAAGAGGGGTCAATACGTCTAGGTCCAAGAATGAGGCCGATTTTGATACTTGCATCCCCATACCTGTGCCTGAGAGACCTGTTATGTACGTGAGCAAAAGCGATGGAGAACAAATGATTAACGGCAGAGCTTTTGGTATAACACCAAACGATAGAGATGCAATACTGAAAGATGCCATGTACAGAAACAGGGCACTTTTTGCGGAGATGGATGTTATGAAATACGGGAACTATGTTGCTGGAAAAAGGAGATATGTGGGTGTACAAGATCACGTGAGTGCACTGCTGAAAACTCTTGTAGGCTCTTCAGGTATCCAATATTTGTGTATGCAGCGTAAATCGTTGTTCCAAGAGGCATGTTCCAATACTAAAACTGCTGTGGAGTTTCCTAGAGATGTTAAATACAAAGAGAGGGAGTGTACCATGGCGGATTCCGTAGTAGACACTGCGGTGGCAAAGTTTTTTTCGGGATACGTTTTTAGCAGATTAAAGGACAACATAAAGGACATAGGGGAGAATATACCTATTACTGTAGCAGGAAGAGAATGTAGAGTTGCGAAGCAGCATATGCACAACACTAACGGGGAGGGGAGTGCTACTGTCGGAGAAGAAAGTCTTAGATGCGAATATACAGAAGCACCTGTTATTTCGGAGTTCCAACATACTATGGCAAGAGTACGTAGGGGTTATGATGTCAGTGAAGAAATGGAGAGAAGAAGAAGTAGCACGGCATTAGGAAAGAAAGTAGTATCTTCAGGACAAAGCCTTGTAAGCAAAATTCCGTTGTTTGATTACCATGCCATGGGAGAAGTGGTGTGCGCAGATATGCCGCAGGGAGATATAGAGTTTGAAGTCTTGGAGGGTGCCTCAATTACAATTAATTGTAGCTCTAACACGTTGAGGTGCGAAGAAAAAACACGTGGCCATGGCAGATTCAGAGTACGGAAAAAACCTAAAACGTTAAGAAGATACGTTATGGTTGGTAGCAAGGGGGAGCGCAGGCGCATCAGATGCGATGATAAATACTCGATAGACCTGTACGCACTTAGTCAGGAGGTGTTGGATAAGTCTGTCGTACATGGGAATAAGTTTGTGTTACCAAAAGAATATTTGATAAACACGTTAAGTGATAACACCGAAGATCCGTGCTATAGCTCCCGATCTGAAATAGTGTACTTCTACGAAGATGGAGGCTTTGTTTCAGATGCCGATCTAAGCAAGTGTGCAAATCCTATTACCGAATATTATGCGTCAGGTAAAGCCATAAGAGGCTGTGAATACAGTTACATAAGGTCAGATAATTACGAGCCCTTTTTAGAGGAAGGAAACATAAGTGGGTTCTCGATAGTGCCTCTTAGCAAGTACGAACAAGGGTTTTGTATTGACAACTTCTCACGCATATTATTTGAACCTAAATCCCTCAACAACGTCGCTACTGAACAGCAGACCAGTCATTGCTTTAAACATGGAAGCAAAAATAACGTCGCTTCTGCACTTACGACTGAGTATAGATTTCCAATAAATAACAACAGTTTTGCTGTTGAGCCTGCAAGTAAAGATGGTAAATTAGATGCCAGTGGTAGCGCGCAGGTTAGAAAAAAGTGCACATTTTACAAAGTGGAAATGTGGGGTGGAGGCGAAGCTGCAAGACGTGAAGGTGAAAGCGAAAAAGGTAGTAAGCGCTCCGGTAGGCCTGGGCAGTATGTCTCACTGCTACTTGATTTATTTGATGAATATGTAAGGGCATCTTGCACATCATGCAGCAACGACGAAAAGTGCAAAGAGGCCGTAAAAATTTTGAATACTAATAAGAAATTTTCTCTGCTAATGAATATAGGCGTAGGAGGGCAGCAGGGGGGCAGTAGCGATACTACTGATGCATCAACAAAAGGTGGAGACACAATTCTATACCTATGCGGAGATGATCCTATACAAGGACTAGCAACTTGTGATTCTGAATCTGTCGCTGTAAAGGATACTAGAGAAGGATGGCCGTATAAAGTAATTAACAATCCACTGTTTGATCAAAAGGACGCACAAGCTACTAGCCAGCCAGAGAGTCTTCCAAGTGCTGCAGGAAATCAAGTAAGTGGGGCGAACTGTTATGAGATAGCAAGAGCAGTTGGCGGCGGGAGCGACATGCTAGGAGAGCCGTGGCATGGTCCGCATAATAAAGTACTGAAGTACCACAGAACAATTTCTACAAATGTGCTGAGCAGCGATAAGAGCGGTATGAAGCTTCTATTGGGAGGTGAAGCCATGTTTACTAAAATTCCTGTGGAAGTGAACATGTATGATGACAACGGAGGCATTGGCTTCGCTACGGGGGGATATCTAGCACAGCGCAGCTTACCAAAGGAAAGGTGCAACTACATAGAAACTCCTGCAAGTGATGTGAGTGTGCAAGGTCCGCTACAAGGCATGAAAATGACCCTTATCGTACCAGGCATGGGTGGATGTTGGGGAAAAGAAGCGGCAACGCAAACAGGTGGTGCTGCACCAGTAGGTACTCCAAGCTCTACCGAAGACAAACCAGGAGCAGGCAGAAATGGTGCAGTAATCATCACATGCGAGCGTTGGGGAAATGGGATGTACAACTCAGATATCCGAGCTGGATCATAAGTCCGTCACTGTGCAGTCTATTTACTCAGCAGAGTGGTAATATGGCCCATTTTTCTGCCGGGACGGGGGCTTTTCCCGTATATAGATATACTAGTGCTAGGATCTAGGTATACGTCGTGGCTTATTTCATTGTTGCTGAAAATGTTGTGCATGGTACACGGAGATAGGAGCTTAACTTCACGCAATGGAAGACCGCATGCTGCTCGAATTAATTGCTCAAATTGGCTGACATTGCATGCATCCATGCTCCAATGTCCCGAATTATGGGGACGCGGAGCAATTTCATTTACAAGCAATTCACCAGAATTGGTTACAAAAAATTCCACAGCCAAAATACCCACCATGTCAAGGGATGACGCTATAGAAAGCGCTATCGCTTTAATTTCATCGCTTACATGATCTGAGATTTCCGCCGGCACCAAAGACTGGCTCAATACTCCACCAGAGTGCTTATTTTGTGCGATTGGGAAAAATTCATATGAAGAATCAGAAGACATTGCCACAATTATGGAAATCTCTTTGCAAATATCCAAAAACTTCTCCACTATATAAACGCAATCCTTGCGTAATTCAGGAATTATCTTCTCTAAGCAACTTTGGTCGCGAATCAGGTATTGCCCTTTGCCGTCGTACCCCAGCTCAGCAGTTTTCAGTACTACAGGGTATCCCATAGAACGCGCGCTATCACGTAATGTATCCATACATGTAACTTCTCTGAATGGAGTCACTTTTATACCGAGACTGGCTATGTGCGATTTTTCTCTGATCCTATTCTGAGCAACATGTAATGCTTTTACACCTGGATAAATTGGCATATTTTTGGTGAGTTCTGCTACTGCACTTATCGGTATATTTTCAAATTCTATTATGCCTAGGTCGACCGAGGACGAGAATTTGTGCAATGTCTCAGGATCGGTGAAACTTCCGATTGTGCAATTATTAGTTACAAACGTCGCTGGCTCATCAGGAGTTTCTGCAAGGACCTTTACTCTATAACCAAGCCTGTAGGCTGCTAACGCCAACATTTGCCCTAGCTGACCACCCCCCAGAATACCCACCATAGAGCCTATAGGTATATGAGAAGTTTTCATAATTATAGAAATTGATATAAGAGTAAAAGCTAACTATAGTTATAAGGGTAGTTCTGTGTTTACGCAATGTAGATATGCATGGCATACTTGTTGTGGTATTGGGTTGAGTTTGTACATCTTGGAGGTGTGAGCCTGTGGCAGTACTGGAGTGTGGGAGTATCACAGAGATGATAGAGGTGGAGGTATCTCCTACGTATCTTGATGAGCATTCTATCCCGCATGAGGACTGTTACATATGGCTATATAGTGTTAGGATAAAAAACAAAAGTGAGTCCACTGTACAGTTGTTGAAGCGCAATTGGAAAATAATAGATTCACGGGGAGTGATCAACGAAGTAAGTGGATCTGGAGTCATTGGAAGGCAGCCAGTATTAAGACCAGGAGCATATTTTGAATATACGAGTGGCACGTGTTTGAGTACACCATCTGGAGTGATGAACGGGTGGTATCAGTTCATGGATGAAGACAGGGCTCAAGTGTTCTATGTTGATGTGCCTGCTTTCTCTCTAGACAGCCCGTACGATGGCGTAAGATTGAACTAGTACAGCAACTTCAAGAGAGTAATCAATAAATTTAGCAGTGCTATTAATGTCCTTAATCCCAGTAAGGCTACTTGATGGCAAGAATATGCATTATATATATATACTACTTCTGTCATGGTTAATGCCTTGCGGATAAGTAGTGTAATAAGGGTAAGGTGCTGGTAGCGCAAAGCTAGGCAAGCATGATGAGTTGCAGGTACCAACTTTGCGTTATCTCCTAGTGATGTACTAGACATACAAGAGGGGAGCAAATTCTTGTAATACTGGCAGGAGGATTGGATGAAGGAAGCTTCATAGATCCTGGAGCAGGGAATTTCTATATAGGATTGAGCTACAATCCTGCTATAGGGAAGGTAAGAGACTTTGCGATAAAGGAAAGTACAGGAGAAACTAAAGGAGTATTCCCGTATAAAGGAAGTAAGAAGAAGGTAGAGTTGAAGGCAATAAACTTTGATTGGGAATCTCCTGATCCAAGGATAAGTTTTAGGGATAGTAAGATATTAGCGTTTGATGGTTCTATAGGTTATGGAATAG
>NZ_JAWLNY010000023.1:0-14919 GCF_036903315.1 Anaplasma bovis
ACAAACTCCCTTCCTATCGCTTCCGCTATCGATTTCGCTAGTGATGTCTTTCCTACCCCTGGAGGACCCACAAAACATATTATTGAGCCCCTCGGCTTCTTTACTCTTTTCAAAACAGCAAGGAACTCCAGAATTCTCTCCTTAACCTTCTCCATGCCGTAATGGTTGCTGTCTAGAATCTTCGCAGAGTTTGCTATATTCACTTTGGAATTTTTAAACTTCCCCCACGGAAGATCTAATAGCCATTGTAAATAGCTGGAAATAACGTTCGCTTCAGGAGACATCAAGTTCATCTTCCTGTAGCGTCTAAGATCATTCAGAGCACGTTCCTTAGCCTCTTTTGACAGTGGAGTAGCGTTGATCCTCTTCTCCAATTCATTGGCAGAGTCAATATCACAACAAGAGCTATCACTTTCTTCCAGCTCTTTCTGAATAGCCTTCAATTGTTCATTTAAATAGTAAACCTTGTGAGTACTCTCAACCTGAGACCGCACTCTGTCATCTATCTTCTTCTGCGCATTCAGCACCCCGATCTCTAGCTTTATCATGCTGTAGACCATGTCGAGCCGCTTTACTACGCAAAACTCCTCCATGACCTTCTGCTTATCTTCTATACTAACAAGAAGATGAGATGCTACAACGTCGGCCAAGTGCCCTAAACTCTTAATTTCGATAACAGACGCTACAACTTCAGGCTGTATCTTCTTGCTCAGCTTGCTCCAAACATCAAACTCCCTAAGCACAGATCTTCTCAGTGCTTCCACCTTGTTATCTATCTCTATGTCCTCGTTGTCTCCAACGACAAAAGCGCTTGCACTAAGGTAATCTTCCCCGTCTACAAACTCCAAAACTCTTGCCCTATTCTCAGCTTTCACCAGGACTTTTAACACGCCATCAGGTAGCCTCAACAACTGCACAATATCAGCAACGGTGCCCACTTTGTACAAATCAGAACTAGACGGGACATCCACAGACCCATCAATCTGAGTCAAGAGAAGAATCTTCCCCCCTTCATTCTTAGTCGCATACTCGAGAGCATTTACAGATTTACCCCGCCCTACAGAAAGGGGCATTACAACCTGCGGGAACACAACTGCATCACGCAGCATCAACACGGGCAGTAATACGCTTCCCTCTTCCATACTGAACATTCGCTATCTTCCCCTATTAGCACCTTTCATAACAATTCTTGCCCAAAACCAAGTTTTCAACCATAGTCCCATCTATAGAGACCTTGCTGTCCGCATGGGAACCTGGTTCAAACATAAAATCTAGTAGCAATGATTCCATTATAGCACGCAAACCCCTGGCACCGGTACCTCTTGCAACAGCCTTGCGGGCTATAGCCATTAATGCTCCCTGTTCGAAGCTTAATTCAATATTATCCATCTCAAATAATTTCGTGTACTGCTTAACAAGAGAGTTCTTGGGCTCTACGAGAACCTTGTATAAAGTCTCCTCATCTAGTTTACTTAACGAAGTTATTACGGGTATCCTTCCTATAAACTCGGGTATCAATCCAAATTTCACTAAATCTTCCGGCTCTGCACAGGACAAGACATCCCTTTTCTTGCTATCAGAAATGCTATGAACATCAGCCTCGAAGCCCATGCAACTACCCCTATTACGGGCCTCTATTATCTTCTCAAGCCCATCGAAAGCACCCCCAAAAATGAACAATATATTGTCAGTGCTAATCTGTATGAACTCCTGATGTGGATGCTTCCTACCACCCTGCGGGGGAACAGAGGATACAGTACCTTCTATCACTTTCAGCAACGCCTGCTGGACGCCTTCTCCAGATACATCCCTGGTTATGGATGCGTTTTCTGACTTTTTTGATATCTTATCAACTTCATCTATATATATTATCCCACGCTGCGCGGCCTCTACATTGAAATTAGCCGCCTGGAGCAATTTCAACAAAATATTCTCTACATCCTCACCAACATAGCCGGCTTCCGTAAGAGTTGTGGCATCTGCCATAGCAAAAGGCACCTGAAGTACCCGCGCCAACGTCCTGGCAAGCAATGTCTTACCAGAACCCGTGGGCCCTATCAGCAACACATTAGACTTCGATATCTCTACGTCGCTTATGACTCCCGAATTTCGCAAACGCTTATAGTGATTGTAGACAGCAACAGATAGTACCTTTTTGGTGTGCTCCTGCCCTATAACATACTCATCCAAGACTTCCTTTATTTCTCTGGGCTTTAAATCAAACTTCCCAGTACCAACGGGAAGGCTCTCCTCTTGCAGTATACCTCCACATAGCTCCACGCACTCATTGCAGATGTAAACTTCAGGCCCAGCTATGAGCTTTTTTACTTCACTATGAAGCTTGCTACAAAACGAACAGCTATATGAGCTCTTTCCTGTTTCAGACATTTACACTTCCTAAATTATACCAGCTCTCTACTCTCTCTTCTCTATAACCTTGTCGATTATACCGAAGCTCTTAGCCTGATCCGCGGTCATGAAGTTGTCCCTCTCCATGCTGCTCTCTACACTCTCCAAAGACTTGCCTGTATGCTTGACAAATATCGAATTTAAACGCTTTTTCACCTCCAGTATTTCACGCGCGTGAATCTCTATATCAGTCGCCTGACCCTGAAACCCACCAGACGGTTGGTGTATCATAATCCTTGAATTGGGTAGAGCATAGCGCATGCCTGTAGCACCCGCAGCTAGCAATAAAGACCCCATAGACGCCGCTTGGCCCATGCACAAAGTTGACACCTTGGGCTTTATATACTGCATAGTGTCGTATATAGACAAACCCGCAGTAACCACCCCTCCGGGAGAGTTTATATACATAGAAATATCCTTCTCAGGATTCTCAGCCTCTAAAAACACCAACTGAGCAACTACCAGGCTCGCCATGTTATCTTCTATGGGCCCCGTAATGAAGATTATCCTCTCCTTTAGCAGCCTAGAATATATATCATATGCACGCTCCCCCCTGCTGGTTTGCTCAACAACCATCGGTACCAAGTTCATAACTCCACCTTAACTAAACACAAACCTACGAGAACCATGCATATCACCCCTAACCGTCAGAAGAAAGAAGATCCTCAAGCTCCTTAACAGACATTACACGCTTCTCCTTTTTTGCCTTTGAGATTATATGTCTGACCACTTTATCTTCAAGGACTTTTCCCCTAACGTGATCCCTGAAATCACTCCTAGATCTTAGGAGCTTTAACACAGCCTCTACACTTTGTCCATAACCTAAATAATTGGCCCTTATAAACGACAATATATCCTGTGGCTCTATATTCACCCCTTCATCTTCTGCCACCTTCATTAAAATCATCCCAAGCTTGACACGCCTTTCAGCCTCTTGACGGACAGATCTACCTTCGTAAGAGAACTTGCTCCCGCCACGCGCTTCCTTCACCATTCTGCCCATTTCTTGAGACACTATGTACTCAGGAACATCGAAAGAGTACTTCTCATCCATGCACTTAAACAACTCTCTTTGCATCACTGCAATGCACATGTCCGCAAATTTTTCGTTCAATTTGTCTGTAGCAAACTTCACCAGATCATCCACCGATCCAAACGTACACTTAGCAGCCAGAGCTTCCCTGTCCATTTTTTCTTTCTTCTTCACTTCTAGTTTATGAAGCTGCACAGAGACATCAACATCCTTACCCGCCAAATGTTTAACAGGATAGTCGTCGGGAAATTGCATTTTGAAATCCCTGGATTCTCCACTCTTCATCCCAGAGATCTGCTTTTCAAAACTTTGAAGTAATGCCCCCTTGCCAATGGTGAATACCGCGCCGTTTGCGCTCCCACCCTTGATAACCTTTCCTCCAGAAGAAACTTTATAGTCAATAGTGACTTTGTCGCCAACAGCAACCCCGTGCCTGCTACTAGCAACCTTGAATTCCCTACAGTTGCTCTCTAGATCATCCAAAAATTCTTCTAAATCACCTTCAGAAACCTGCACTTCTACTTCTTCCAGGGCTATTTCGTCTAGATTTATCGCGGGAACTTCAGGCATAACTTCAAGCCTGAGTTCATACACTAAATTGTCGCCACCCTTGCCATCTTCAGCGCATACCTTGGGGTAAGAAATTACCTTAACTTCCGAAGTAACCAAATTGGTACTATAGCCATTTTCATCAAGGAACTCAGATGACGCGCTATCTATAATACGCGACACTACCTCCTTTGCTATACCCTCACCATGCATTCGCCTGATTAACTCAGGAGAAACCTTCCCCTTCCTGAATCCAGCAACCACGGCTCCAGATGCAGCTTCTCGCAGCCTCTCGTTAACCTTTTGCTCCAGATACTCGTTCCCGACGGAAAACTCATACCCTCGTTCCAATTTATTGTTGAAAACTTCCCTAACCACATAGAATCGCTGCATACAAATCACTCCACTATACCAGGTGCACAGGTGTGCGGATAGAGGGACTTGAACCCCCACGAGTATTCCTCACTAGGACCTAAACCTAGCACGTCTACCAATTCCGCCATATCCGCTTAAGGCAAACAAAGCATACGATCAACTACCTAGAAAGCATAGTCAACCCACACAACCCCCTTTTTCACGAAATGCTCCTTGAGCTCATCACCAGAAAGCTCCTGGTGGTTCCGGCGTGATTCGAACACGCGACACACTGATTAAGAGTCAGGTGCTCTACCACTGAGCTACGGAACCACATCACCAGACACGCACCACCGCAAGTACACTCAGAGCAGCACCGCTTCAAGCGTCCTTGATACTACCTTACCCAATGCATGTCAATAGTAAGATCGCTTATATTCTGAACTTGACCGCGAAAGACTTCTCTTGCCACATAAGAAGGCGTCATGCCACTTGTTGTTATTTTGGATACATCTGATACAATGGACTAATTTTATTCTTAATTCTAGCCTTTACAGGAGGTCGATATGAAAATTTCCGGAGTTCTATTGGGTATAATGGCATTGCTGTGCTTACAAGGATGCTTCATCTTCTCCAAAACTGACAGGAGAATTAAGAGCCCATGTGTTAGAGTACACGGAGGAGGAGATTGTGAGCGCCATCCCGTAAATACAGGCATTCCAGGTAAAGCACTATAGTTTGAGTTTTATGGTTGATGTACGGGTGCAAGCTAATTCCTCAGAAGGGAAGAGCAGCTTCTACGACACTTTCTCAAAGGTTTTTTCCACATGGTTTTGGTGTGGCAACTCTCCATATGCACCAGGAACGATCGGTAGTATAGGGGCTTTGCCACTGCTACCTTTCGCACTTCATAACTACGCATTTGGGGTTGTCATTTTCGCGGTGTTACTGGTACTGGGGTGGTTCACAGTGCGCAACTATGTTGCTCATAGGCAGGTGGGATGCGATCCATGTGAAGTGGTGATAGATGAAGTGTGCGGCCAGCTACTCACATTCATGATACCCATAATTCTCGAAAAGCGTGGTCTGGTGAGGCTATTTCCTGAGAATTCCTATGACATGATGTCAATGCCTATCTTTCTATGTTCCGGTGTTATTTTCTTTCGAGTCATTGACATAGTGAAGCCCTGGCCTGTATGTTTCGTGGACAAAAATGTAAAAGGTGCATTGGGAATAATGTGCGATGATTTGCTAGCTGCGATACCTGCAGCCGTGTTAGTGCTAGCAGTCATGAATCTAAAGCTTATATAATTTTCTGCAAATCTTGTGTGTTATTATGTGTGATGAAAAGCGTTATGAAGTGCATCCCTCCTCTCTTCCAACGCTTAACCTTCGTGAATACATGGCTTACACAATCAACATGTCAGGATGGAAAGTTCTGCAAGTGGGGAATCTTCTGCTTACCCTAAATGGCAAGCGGGATTCTCTATTTAACTATGTATTTCGTTTGGAGGGTTCACAGAAACAGTCTGAAGAATCGGCCGTTGAGGTTTTAGATTACTTATCGCGGGAAAAAATAGACGTAACATGGGTCGTTGACTCTCACGAAAAGCCTTGGGAATACTTTCTGGTAAACGATATAGGGCTTTCTCAACCTACGGTGATGAAAAAAACTTTTCTAAAGATACCTAAAATTGCATATAGTTCAACAGGTTATGAGAATTTGGATTTGGAGATCGTGAACACTGATGCTTCATTAGCTTTATTGGGGGAGTTAGCAGAGAAAATTTTCTATTGCAACTCTAGTGATCTAGCAATACTGTTGAAGGGCCTTACTAAGCAAGGGCAGTCGCGTTTGAGGTTTTTTATTGTCAAGTTCCTAGGCGCAGCTGTAGGCGTATGCGCTATGTACATTCACAATGAGGTTGTTGGACTGTATAGTGATGGTGTTTTGCCGGAGTACAGAAACATGGGCATAGCGAAGGAAGCGGTCTTACGGAGGTTGCACATAGCAGCTAGGGAGCAAGGGTGTAAGTATGCCGTTGCTCAGTGTAATGAGCAGTCTGTAAATCTGTATAGGAAGTTAGGTTTTAAAGTGACGGGTAACCTTTTTTTGTACTCCTTTCTCGCAGTTGAGTAGTATGTGCTTGAAAAAGTGAATACGTAGTTAGAAGATTTCATGTTTACGTATATTACCACTTATGTGCTGGTTTTTGTGTTGGCGGTTTTTACGATCTTTTCGTTCTATGCCAGCTTAAGCATAAATGACTTTAGGCACAGTAACAATTTGCTTACAAGCCTTATATTGTCACTTGGCGATGGGTTTTATCTATGGGACGAGAAAAAGCGTGTTGAGAGATTCTCTCCAAATCTACAGGTGCTGCTTAACAGTATCTTCTATTCTTTTAACGAGCTCGCGAACTTTTTTGAAGAGTCCGAGCAATTAGTGCGAAATTTTGAAGAAGCCAGGAAGATAAACAAGTCTTTTACTCTCGACTTGAAGGGAAGGGACTCCAAAATTTATTGCGTGTGCTACGGACAGAGTATAGTCGATAACCACGATCAAATAGTGGGTGTACTTTTGTGGATACAAGACGTTACAGAGAGCAGATCGCTAATATCGAATCTTAAGTATGAAAATGAGAGGCTTGCCAGGGAGATAGCAGATTGTAGGGACATAATGAACGTCCTGCCTTACCCTCTCTGGAAGAGAGTACAGGGTAGCACGGATGCCGAAATATATAACCAGTTCTATCTAAAGCTCACTAAAGACAATAAAAATGGCAGCATATTCTCTAAAAAGTCTGAATCCGGCAACATATCCATAAAAGAAAAATTATTCACGATAGTAGAGAATGAGCGGAGGGTGTATTCTCTTACTGAGGTGCCGACAGAGGCTGGTGATCTTGTGGGATATGGACAGGACGTGACACAGAATCTTCATCTCATGAAGGAGATAAAGGGGTACTCAAAAATGCAGAAAGTTCTGTTGAATAGCGTCCCCTGCGCAGCGGCACTGTATAGCAGCGACGGCAAATTGCTGTACTTTAATGAACACTTCCGTAAGTTTTGGCAGTTTGAGCGTTCATGGAGTGGAGTGGGTGCTACCTACTCCGATGTTATACGAATCATACATGACAGAGGAAAGTTTACGGACGACGGCACACTTAACTTGCTTAAGAAACAGCAGTACGAGCTTTTCGGAAAACTCGCAGAACCGTATTATGACACTTTGGCGCTGAAAAACGGCATGCTCGAGATATCCGTAGTTCCCAACCACAGACAAGAGCTCCTATTCTTATACAATAACACTGGAATAAAACACTCTCACCGAGAAAATACGCAATAGAACGTCATTCCTCTGATGCCCACTCCATCTGTATCGCTTCCAGAACTGCCTCGTTGCACTCTTCCCCTTCACAATCAAACCCAGGCAAGCCCATCACCATGTCTCGTAGTTCAGTAAATCTCAAGGAGAAAACATCTTGACCGGGATAGTGCATCCTAAGCGCTTCAACTATGTCTTCAGTATCTGTCCACTTCAAAATACTACCTCATCGCGCTCTATGGAAGAGGACATTATCTCTACATCTGCTCCTACAATCAAGAAAAAACTTCTCATGCAAAGATGAAACTGCAAAATACTACATGGCAGCTTTGGGGGTGTCTTACTTAGCAGAATTCCGCCTCAGTGTTTCCTATTACGTTCGTATGAAACGCACATAGTTTTCTGTTTTAGGCGGTTAAATTCGTTGACACATTTACTGAAAATGGTGATAATCCTCATCCTAGCGGCGTCGTTGAACTTTCGGTGTTAGTGTGCGCGTTGCTGTGTTTCTTTAAAATGTTCTCGGTTTTTGTGTAGGTGGTATGGTATCGGTTGTTAATAGGAAATACAGGGCAAGTCGTAGACTTGGAGTCAATCTATGGGGTAGGTCGAAGGATCCGTTTAATACAAGAAATTACCCGCCTGGACAGCACGGAAACATGGGGTACAAGAAGCTATCAAGCTTTGGTAAGCAGTTTGCTGCCCATCAAAAATTCAAGTGTTATTACGCGGTCTCCAGCAGACAGTTAAGGAACGCGTTTCTCAAAGCGTACAAGAAGCGCGGTGATACTGGTGACAACTTGGTCAGTGCGCTGGAGTGTCGTTTAGCTTCGTTCGTTTACAACGCAGGTTTTGCTCCCACTATATTTTCTGCTAGGCAGCTCGTATCCCATAAGCACGTGACTGTTAATGACAAGATTGTGAGCATTCCAAGTTTTTCTGTAAAGCCAGGGGACGTAGTTAAGTTGCGTGAGAGTGCAACACAACTGCCTATGGTTATTGCTGCTATGCAATCTCAGGAGCACAAAGTTCCTGACTACCTGGAAGTAACTACAGAACAGCATTCAGCGAAGTGTTTGAGGACTCCTAAGTACTCTGAGGTACCTTATCCTGCGCAAATGGAAGTTAATCTAGTTGTTGAGTTCTTCTCCGGGTAGCGGGTTATTTTTCTGTCCATGTGGCGGAATCGGTAGACGCTGCGGACTTAAAATCCGCTGACCTCACGGTCGTGGGAGTTCAAGTCTCCCCATGGGCACGTTTTATGCACTTACGGGTTCTGTTTTCGCGCGCTGGGGCGGGTCTTTTTTTCGCGTTTATAAACTGTTGAATTGGGCCCCAAAACTGCTATAGAATGCCTGGTGATAGTTCTTTTATTGCGAAGTATGAGGGACGGGTTCAGGCATGCGGCATTCTTATCTGGGGTGTTCTTGTGCGCATTTTGCGTAATAATAATAGCGCGTCCTGTACTTGCATCCTGCTTCACTGCAACTGCTGTTGCGTATCTTTTAAACCCTATAGTAAACAAGCTTGAACAGTCTGGAACTCCCAGATCGGTATCATCCTTTCTAATAATCTTTGCCGCTGCATGCATGCTTTGTGGTGTTGTGGTGTTCTTGACTCCTGTTCTGTATTCTCAAGCTCTGGGCATTATAAAACTGCTGATGGACAAAGTGCCGTTTATTGATTTGGACGAGATAATGAACTCCATTAGTATGGGCAACTCCGTTCTTGATGATGACTTAGAAGCTCCTTACAGCGGACCTATGGAATTCATAACAGAGAATCTTCTGAGCAAGAGCAGCGATGACTTATTGAAGTTTTTCCGTGAAACGTACAGGTATTTTGGAAAACTCATAGCTGGCATAGCCACTTCTAGCGTAGGTATAGGAAACTATATAGTAAAGGTATTTATAAGCTTCTTGCTGTCGTTCTACATACTATGGCATTGGCCAGTAATAGTAAAAAACATAATGCTGCTTATTCCCAAGCGTTATGTGAAAAATTTTTCCTCCTTTATGGCAATGGTGGACGACATTGTGTCCTCTTATCTTAGAGGACAGCTCACTGTATGTATAATAATGTCGTGTTATTACTGCGGTTGCTTTGTAGCTGTTGGACTGGAGTACTCCTTAATAGTGGGATTTATTTCTGGGCTTATGATATTCATTCCCTACATAGGTCCGATTTTCAGCGTAGTACTGGGCATATGTGTTGCCTTATATCAAGACATGGGGACCACTAGTATGACAATTGTTGCTGCTATCTTCATAGTTGGACACGTACTGGAAGCGCATGTAATCACACCTGCCATAATAGGCACCAAGTTGCACATGAGTCCAGCATGGCTAGTCATAGGCATGGTAGTGCTTACTTATCACGCTGGGTTTTTAGGTGCTTTGCTCTCTTTTCCTCTCACTGCAATACTGGGAGTATTAGTGCAGGACGCAGTAAAAAGGTATCTCAATAGCGGCTTTTACCTAGGTAAGTAGCTCATGTACAGGCAGTTAAAACTATTCGACGTAAAGGAAGGACACTCTTATCAGTGCTCTGATTACATATTATTGGAGGACAACAAGCACACTTACAACCTTCTGATGAACAACGATACTTGGAACTGCTTCCTACTGTATGGTAAGCCTGGATCTGGGAAAACGCACTTAGCGCACATATGGCAGGAATTGAAGAGGGCCGTTTTTATAACCTATGATGTGATATCCTCCTCAATAAATGCAATATATCGGAGTAATGCTGTTATAATCGAGGATATTGATAGCCCCATAGATGAGTCGTGGGTATTTCATTGCTATAACTACGCAAAAGAGATTGGCAGACCACTGCTTATGACTTCTTCCACGCCTCCTAACCACATAGACTATAAATTAAAGGATCTAAAGTCGCGTATAGTATCCACGATGAGTGCAAGTTTGGCTGACCCGACAGAAGAATTGCTCAGAATAGCCCTGGTAAAACTTTTTACAAACTTACAGATGCACACAGATGCAAAAACTATCAACTATATACTCAACAACACAGAAAGGTCGTTTAAGAAGATCAGTGACATAGTAAACTTGATATACACAGAATTGCCAGGAAGTGCTAGTGGGGTTACCATTCCTTTCGTCAGGTCCATATTGCGTAGAGGAGGGGCACAGTTTGTATAAGGGAAAAGTACTCAGTATAGCTGGATCAGATCCCAGTGGGGGAGCTGGAGTACAAGCAGATATAAAGACTATTACGGCATTAGGTTGTTACGCGGCAACGTGTATAACTTCCATAACTGCACAAAATACCACGGGTGTTTTTGCTTCTTGGGACATGACCACTGAGGTCCTAGAAAAACAAATGACTGCAGTTTTGTCTGATATAAAGATGGACTCTATAAAAATCGGTATGCTGCCTGTAGCATTGATAGATATAATTTCCGAGCTTCTGCCAAGCGATGGCACACCCATTATATTAGATCCCGTAATGGTTGCTACATCGGGAGCAATATTGGTCGATTATCAACGTTTTAGTAGCGCTATATCACCCCTGGCAAGCAAGATTTTCCTTATTACCCCGAATATAACGGAAGCAGAAACGATATCAGGCATGAAGATACGTTCAAAACAGGATATGATACATGCTGGTACAGACATAATGGAACGCACTAATATAAGTCGCGTATTGGTAAAGGGGGGAAAATTTAGTGAAAAATACATAGAAAGCATACTTGTTACAGAGCACGGCACATCCTCCTTTAGCAACGAGTACATACCAGGTGTATTTCATGGTACTGGATGCACCTTATCCTCTGCCATAGCAAGTTTTATGGCCCAGAAAATATCTTTAGAACAATCAATACACCTGGCAATAGACTATTTAGTAGGCACATTGAAAAATGTACCCAAAATCGGCAACGGAAACAGCCCCGTCTTTCACAACTATAGTGCAGCATCTGCACTACAGCTGTAAAACACGACACCATGCGCAACGGCCGCAATAACACAACTTTATCGCCGCATTAAGCAAGCCGCACTACCCAATAGTAACTTGCGCGTTTTTATAAAATAATGAAGACTACCTCACACCACGACCTTGTGCTGTATCTTTTGCTGCACTATCGTTAATCCTTAGGGCATGAGATTGCTGCTGCCCCTCTGCTGCCGTACCATATGCAACACCTGAGTTTGTTAAAGAGCTTGCTGCTTCTTCTAAAGATGGGACATCTGCACAACTTACTGCCACTACTGGACTACGCCCTGCTGGACTCAGATCCCTTGCCACCGTTGCCCTAATACCTGCGGGATCTGCGCGACCATTCCTGCTTCTGCCGGGCCGTTGTCCGTCCACACTATTTATTGTCACTACTGGACTACGTCCTATTGGACTCAGATCCCTTGCTACCCCTGCCTTAATACCCACAGGAGAACGCACGGGTTTTTCCGCACGACCGCGAGTTTTGTTGACAGTAGCATAGAGCCCTTGTTCAGCTTCTTTAGCGGCACCACCGCTGACCTTTAGACCATAGGATACCTGCCCTCTTGTACCATACGAAACAGTTGCTGCCCCTGATTTTGAGTGGTTTATTGCTTGTTCTTGTACGTTTACACGATCTATTGTCACTACTGAACTACGCTCTACCGAAGTTATACCTTTTGCTACTTCCGCCTTAATACCCTTAAGATTAGAATCTTTGGCTTCTTCTGCCCTAACGACCGGACGACTCTTGATGGCCCTAGTCACATTTAACATATAAAAGCGCAAGCTATCTACCACCTCACTGGCATACTGTCCAATTTCATTTCGAACTTCCCTACCAGTGTCGTAAACGCATTGTTTTGCAACTCCCCACTGTGCAGGACATGAATTTATCCCTGCGTTTGTCACAACAGGCACAAGCATAAGAGAATTCACAGAAACAGCTCTTGCGCAACCAACCACGGCACTTCCAAGACTAGCAACTCTCTCAAACAATCTCATGGCAGTACCAACAACTATAAATGGCCAAGGAGAAGTGAACATACCTCCTATAGCTGTTCCCCTACTACGGGAGATAGCTAAATGCTGAACCTTGTTCTCACACATATTTGCCACACTAGCCAATAGCTTTTTCGCCCCATTAAGTAGCGCATGTGGTACCAACCATGCTACGTTCAGCATCCCCGCCATAATATTGAACGGCAGAGCCACCAGTACAGTAGCACTCCAGATAGTCTTTCCTGTGCGGTTATTAACTACACGTCTCATTTCAGGACTTACTTCTGCGTTGTAGACCGCTTTCATAACTCTCCGGTCATTGTCTACGCCTCTTATGGTAGGCATTATATTGCCTCTACTATCGCAAGCGATGACCATTCTCTTATTTTGGTATTGTGAAGGCGGGCTTAGCCATAGCGCATCAAGCGCAGCCCTCTCTTGGTTAGTATTGATAGCATAAAGCTTTTTTCCATCCATTGTGATGATGCGTTCTCCATCCGCACCTTTTAATGGAGATAAAGGAAATGAGACCTTTTCCTTACCACCAGTGTCAACTATAAGCTCTCCCTTTTCAATCCTCATGTTCCGTCCGAAGCTATGTGGAGGTAAAAGTTCACACTGCTGATTTCTGTCCACAACCTGCGTTACAAGTGCCGGTATTCTTACCGTCTTATCCTTAGCAAACCCCTTGGGATCAAGAAATGCTATGGTCCTAACATTCAATGTAAGAAACTGAAAACCCGATATAGCACCATTCTTCAGGATGCCTAATCCGCTATACAGCGTATCTAAATTACCGCTATTGAGCACACGAAGCAGACCTTCGGCACCACGCCTAATAATGGACATCACAATCCTCCAAATGTTCCTTATACAATAAGTAGCTACATACCAACTTATAGTAAGTAGCATATTTATATTTGTTTAAACACGCCTTAATATATTCACGCGCGACAGGGCAACCCCGTAGTACAAGTCATGATATAAAACTGCAGAACGCGCTTCTTGCGAGTAAGCACATACTTTCTGGAAAAAGCTTAGCTTAGTGACGTTGATATAGCGCTAATCTCGCCACATCACTGAGGGTATTGCTGCATAACCGGGAGTTGCTGTATTGTATCCAACCGTACCCCTCGGTATACCACTATAAACTTGCAATAACACTCATCGTTGACATAAACCACGTGTAATTACTGCGTGTCGTATATGTATATCATTAAAGTTGAGTAAAAGTATTACCCAACAAGTCACATGCGAGTAAAAAATCCGTATCACCGACTAATTCGTAACCACAAATAACAAAAAATAACACCAGAAAATCAAAAACAGCAATATTATAAAATCACGCCATTTTTCATAGCATTTCTGTTGTTTTACTGCAGTAGAAGACCAAATGGCTACAACTTGCGCTCTAATGTCACACCAATCCCCAGGAAATGATGCTGTTGCGCACTATTACTATCAGTACAGCAGCAACGGTAGCACCCCCCAACAATCTAAAAAAAGTTATTAATAGAGACCTGATAGCTTTGGTGTGAACGTAGTCCTCTAGCACCACTTGCACCCCAACCACTCCGTGATAAACAGCTACCGGAAGAAATAAGGCACTAAACAAACCCCTATACCCAGTAGTCAGCAGAAGAAAGCCCTCGACAAGATCAGAGGAAATAAGGACAGCAAAGAAAAAAAATGGAGCAGGCAACAACAACACAGCTGTGATTCGCTGCATCCACCAGTGCATAACGCTCCCGTGGCCCGACATATAACTAACCTAATAACCACAGCACTAACAACACGAGACAGGCAAGCCCAGCCGCGCCTAACATGACACAACCACTCCAGGTAGCAGCTGATTTACTGAAACCAATACCACAATCCCAAAAAAGATGCCTCACCCCATTACAGTAGTGATAGCACATAGTACCAGACCAACCCACGAGCACAAATCTCAGAAAATAATGTACTAACGGAGATTCCAATAACCTAACTGAAAAATCTGGAAAGAAGCCGAGCAATACCATAATCCACGAGAATAATACCACCCCCGCAAATACTAATACGCCTGTAGCCCTATGGGCTATCGAAAGCCACGCAGTGAAAGGCAGCCTGTACACGCCCAAATGAGGAGACAAAGGCCTAGTCTTTGGCGCCACGTAACCCCTGCTAATTTACAATAGAAATGAAGACGGCGGCACATCTTACACTACACACCACCATAAGATGGCACGAGTGTAAAAAAGCCTAAAGGAGGTAATCCAGCCGCAGGTTCACCTACAGCTACCTTGTT